>NZ_JAAKYA010000095.1:38092-56912 GCF_011044775.1 Limisphaera ngatamarikiensis
AGTCCGCCGCCCATCTCGCGCCGCCATGAGCCACTTCCATTCTCATCATCGCCCCAACACAGCGCCCGTAAACCCGACACCGCACGCCGGCAGCCCTCCCGGCCCCGGCAGTCAGTGGGCCCCTTTCGGATTTCGCTCCGGTCTGCGAGGCCATGCTCGCAGGTTGGAACTGCAACGGAAACCTGAACCATCCTGCCAAACCTGGATCACACCATGAATACCGCACGTTTCGAAGAATCATTCCGCAACCTCCTCGGAACCCCCGAAATGGTCGCTGCCCTTCCGGAGCTCGTGCTGAGCCTCGCCCTTGCAGCCGCCCTGGCCGTCTTGATGGGGCTCGTGTACGTACGTTTCGGCTACTCCCTGTCCAATCGCCGACTCTTCGCCCGGAACTTCCTGTTGCTGGTCGTCACCACCACCCTGGTCATCAGCATCGTCAAATCCTCCCTGGCACTCTCGCTCGGGCTGGTCGGTGCCCTTTCCATTGTCCGCTTCCGCACAGCCATCAAGGAACCCGAGGAATTGGCCTACCTCTTCCTGGCCATCGGGGTCGGCCTGGGACTCGGAGCCGGCCAGGCTCTAATCACCATTGTCGCCCTCCTGATCATCCTCGGCCTCATCGTCATCCGCGGCCTGACCCGTCGGCCGCCCGCCCAGGGTAACCTGTACCTCACGATTGGCGCACCCGCCCCCGCCGGCCCGACCCTCCAACAACTGGTGCAACTGCTTGCCGAATCCGGCGCCAGCGCCGTACTCAAACGGTATGACCATGGCCCGGAGCGACTCGAAGCCGCCTTCCACGCCAGCTTCCCCGACCCGAACGCGCTCGAGCAATTCATCCGGAAGCTCCGCACCCTCGCGCCGGACGCAAGTGTCACCTGCATGGACGACCGCACCCTGGCCATTTAACCCGCCAACGCCAATGCCATGGAACCCAAAGCCGAATCCGTCCGTTACGAACGCAAGTTCCTCCCGCCCACCATGCCGCTCGAGCACCTGCTGGCCCTCCTGCGGCAACATCCGGCCGGATTCCGCGAAGTCTACGCGCCGCGTTTCGTCAACAGCATCTACCTCGACACCCCGGACCTCGCCGATTTCCACGACCACGTGGCCGGACTTCCATCCAGATCCAAAACCCGCATCCGGTGGTACGGCCCCCTGCAGGGACACGTCCCCGGCCCCATCCTCGAACGAAAATACAAAACCGGCCACGTGGGCTGGAAACAATCCCATCCCCTGCCGCCCTTCCATCTCAATGGCAACGGCTGGGCCGAACCCATCCGCTCCATCGACCGCTCCGCATCCCTGCCGGACCGGATCCGCGCGCCGCTCCACCAGCGCCAACCGGTCATCCTGACCCGCTATCTCCGGCGCTACTTCCTCAGCCGGGACGGACGCTTCCGACTCACCCTCGACACCGACCTCGCCTTCGATACAGTCCTCCGGCCTCAGGGGCACGCGCGCCTCATCCCCTCACCCGTCCCCGTCGTCCTCGAACTCAAGTTTGCACCCGATGCCGCCGCCGACGCCGACCGCATCACCCGCGCCTTCCCGTTTCGCATCACCCGCTGTTCCAAGTACGTCCTCGGCACGTCCCTCCTTCTCTTCGGCGCCGATTAACCCGCGGCGCCCTCCCGCCTTGCACTTTGTCACGCGGCCTCCACACCGCCCCGGACTTACCCATCCACTTTGATCCCGACCGCTCAACCAGCAACGTTACCTCTCACGAGCCGTAATCTGTTCAGCCCCTCGGCACTCCAAGCACCCGCCGCGGCCTCCACCTCTTGAAAAACAGTACCCCGCCAACCCCAAGCCCCGGTCCTCAACCCCAACCGGCGAACAACCCGCGGTGCGGCTCAGCCCACCGGGGCCCGCAGCATCCACCACAGAAACCCCAGCGTACCACACCCCGGAAACACAGAAATTCACAGAGGACAGACACGGAACTGTGTCGGGGAAATGACGTCCCCGGGAGGGGCCCGATCCACCGCGACCCTTTGTGGATTCTTCAAGAAGGGACACGGTCCTCTGAGCCCTCTATTTTTGCCGGACAGGGAGGACGCCGTCCCTCCCGAAGCAGCATGCGTCCCGCCACCGACCCGCCACTTGCCCGGTACTCCCGCCCCAGGTGCACCTGCCCGTAGCCATTTCGCAGGCTTGCACCTGGTAGCTCCCGCCTGGCCACTTGGTCCGCCCCCGCCGGCTCAGGGGATCGTGCGTCCAACTCGGCCGGCTTCGCAGCACGCTGACCCACAACCTCAATCCGCCCCACTGCCTTCCATTGCCATGGCGCCGTTGCAGGCCTACCCTCCGGTTCATGGCGTTTGTGGGCATCGAAATCGGTGGAACGAAGCTTCAAATCCTCGTGGCAGAGACGCCCTTTCACATTCTGGACCGATCCGAAACCCGCGTGGATCCGGTCCGCGGGGCGGACGGGATTCGGGAATGGATTGCCGCAGAGTTGCCCCGACTCATTCGGGGCAGGGAGGTTCAGGCCGTGGGCGTCGGCTTCGGCGGACCGGTGCATTGGAAAACCGGCACCGTGGCGCGATCCCATCAGATCGCCGGCTGGGCCGACTTTCCACTCCGCGACTGGTTGCATCGCATGGTTCACGTGCCCGTCGTTGTGGACAACGACGCCAACGCGGCGGCACTGGGCGAGGCCTGGCACGGCGCCGGCCGTGCGCATGACCCGGTTTTTTACATCACGCTGGGCAGTGGCGTGGGTGGGGGGCTTGTCGTGGGCGGTCGGATTTATCACGGTCAGCCGCCGGGCGAAACCGAGGTGGGGCATCTGCGGCTGGATCGCCAGGGCACAACCGTGGAGTCGCGCTGCTCCGGCTGGGCCATGAACGAACGCATCCGACAAGCCGTGACCGAGGTCCCCGGTGGCCCGCTGGCCAGGCGCGTGCAACAAGACCCCGGCCACGAGGCCCGGCACTTGGCGCCGGCCCTGGCCGAGGGCGATCCGCTCGCCGAACAATTGCTGGATTCCTGGGCGCAGGACCTCGCCTTCGGTCTATCCCATGTGGTCCATTTGTTGCATCCGGAGGTCATTGTTCTGGGCGGCGGCCTGGCCCAGGTGGGCGAACCTTTGCGAGCAGCCGTGGCCCGACATCTACCCAACCATTTGATGGAAGCCTTCCAACCCGGTCCCAAAGTCGTGCTTTCGGCCCTGGGCCGCGACGCGGTCCCGATTGGTGCCATTGAACTGGCCCGTTGGGCTTGAGAGCAGGGGTACCAGCCCGCCTGCCCGTACGGGTCGGTGCGCGGCCAACGACTCCCCGGTCCCGTCAATCGGTCGGCGGGCTTCTGCGCGGCCCCACGCCATCCAGGACCAGCGGTTGAAAGCCAATCAGCCGGGCCGGCGATCCACTCCGCAGCCGAAAGTCCCCCGCCCGCGGTGCCACAAACAACGGATCGCCAATGAGGCTGTGCCGGTCATGGCCCCGGGCCCTCCATTGCTCCCAGGAAACCCCGCCAAACCGCGGTTCGTCCCAACGCGCGCCGGGACGCAGGTCCCAATAGAGATTTCCGTCCATGACGAAGCGGTCGTTTCGCCAGCTGCCGCCCAGGACCGTCCCCTGATCGAAGACCACAAGGTTGTTGGTGAAGATGAAGCTGATGTGGTCTTCGTCGCGCGTGCGCTGCAGCTGGTGATCCCGCCCAAAGGCGAAGATGTTGTTTCGCACCACGTTGGTGGCGCCGTAGTGTTGGTGAAAGCCACCGTGCGTTGTCCGGTACACCAGGTTGCTCTCGGCAAGCGCGCCCTGTGTCCCCTCGTCGAAATAGATGCCCCAGCCCCCGTAACGGACGCCCGCGATGTCATGCCACAGGTTGTTGACGATCCGGGTGCCGACCTGCCGGCCCAGGGTATAGATGCCGCCCATGTCACTCAAAATCGGGCCGTCGCCATCCGATTGCACCCCGATATGGTGAACATGATTCCACGCCACCCACTGGTTCGTCGCCAGGGCCCGCGGATCGTAACCCCAGGTCCATCCCACCGAGATGCCCGTGTAATAAAAGTCGTGAATGTGATTGTGGACGAGCCTGTTGTCCGGCGACTGGCCGATCCACACCGCCACGGCACTGTGAAAAATCCGACCGCCGTCATGCAAATGGCAGTCTGCCACCTCGTTGGCCCGGGCAACGTCCCGCCAGTCCGTCCGAATGATCGTCTCGCCAATCTTGATGCCGCCGGCGCCCAAATCCGCAAACTCGCACTGCAAAACGCGGTTGGACACGCATCCCCGCCCGAGCTCCAGACCGTACGTGCCCAGATGGACAAACCGGCATCGTTCAAACCGGCTCCCGTGCAGCCCCACCGCCTGCACCGCCGCCGGCACACCCACGGCAGCCTGACCGAATCCGCCCACCTCATGCGCCGGTGCCGGCCACGACATGGCCAGCCGCCGCGCCGTCTCGGCATCCGCGGGGAACCACCACTCGGTGTGCGAAAAGGTCAGGCCCGTGAAACGGACGTTCTCGACGTACGCATTCCGCTCCGGCTGCCCTTCCACGCGCAAGACCACGGGGCCATTCGCCACCACCGCCGAAGCGCGCACCGGATCCTCACCCGCACGCGGCCGGTAGAACAACCGGCCGGTGTCCAACTCCAGCCACCATTCCCCCGGCGCATCCCAAAACTCGCGGGCACCCTCCAGGTAGTAGAGGTCGCCCGGCTCCAACTGATAAACGGAACGCTTCCCGAAACTCAGGATGCGCGTGGCGCCGTCCCAGCCCACGATCGGCAGATGCGAATCGGTCCAGCGATTCATTACCACCGCCTCGGCGTTGGTCAGGGTGGGTCCTGCCGGCACGTCCCCCGCCCGGCATTGGAACCTGCGCTGGCCATCATGCCAGCGGGGTGTTGGATCCGGCACACCTGCCACCGGCAAGTAACCCCGATCCGGATGCCGGGCCCGCACTGCACGTCGGCCGTTCACCCAAAGTTGCCGATACGGCCCGGCCGCACCGCGCACCTCGGGCAACTGTGTCTCCCACCAAACCTCACCACCCCGCACCATGACCTGCCAGCCCGACACCGGTCGCCCGGCGCTCAGCACGGGTCGTTCCGTACCGAACGCGGCGATCTCCAAATGGGAATCCTCCGGGGTCAGCACCACGGGCTCCGCCAGAAAATATGTGCCGCCCCGCAGGACAATTCGCGCCGGCGTGTTCGATGCCAGCGCACCGGTACGCCGCGCCTCGCGCACGGCTGACAGCGCACGCGGCAGGGTCGCAAACGGGCCGTCCGTGGTGCCGGGGCGGAGTTCGGGGGCCCTGCCCGACCATCCGTCGTTGCCCCCAACCGCCACGTAAAACACCGGTCCGGCGGGCACACCGTCCCCCGCCGCACCCCGCACCCACGGAATGCCGCCGGACAGGCCAACCCACAAAACCGGACCCCACAAACATGCCGACAGGACGCCCGCCTGCACGGGTCTGCACCCGCGTCCTCCATGGCGCCATCCCCCCATCTTGTGTCGACCGCCGCCACCGGACCGCGTCATCGAATCCCACCATTTCATAAGCCATCCATCCTGCTCCGGCCGGGCCCGCCCGACGTTTGCAAGGTTGCATTCACGGAGCGTCCGCGGCCGCGTTGTCGCGCACAACAATCCCGGGCCGGGAAGGCGCCTCGATCGCCAGCCTGCCCCGCATCAGGTTGCCCTGGATCACCGCCCGCCGCACGGCATCGCCGACCCGGACTTGCGGTTTATCGGCTTGAAACTCGCAACCCCGCACCAGCACATGACCGCCATCGATCTGCAATGCATACCGACCCTCGTTGTTGCGGTCCCACTGCACGAACGTGCAGTCACTGAACCCGACCGTTCCCTGGCCGGCCACCCTGGCAATCTGATTGCACGGTCCCCAAAACGCGCAGTTCACAAACCGGACCGCACCCGTGTGCCGGGATTCCACCCGCACCATCGTCGGATCCGGTCCGTGAAACGAAACGAACTCGCCGTTGCTGATCAGCAGTCCATAGGGCGCGCTCTGCTCCACCACCACAGCCGTGTAACAGTCGTCCGCGCCGATCCCCAAAAAGTTCCCGTTGCACACCCCCGCCCGGGTGGCCACGAATTTGTATCCCACATTGTACCCGAAGCAGAAGGTGTTGAAGACATACTGCCAGTCACTCCGCCCGAAAATGAAGGCCTCGCCATTCTCCTGCTGCCACCGGCGAACCCGCGGGCGCAGACTCCACCACGGGTTGAAATGCACATTCTCAATGCGACCCACATCGTAAATCGCATCCACCAGGATCCCGCGCCGCAGCGGCTGCCCGTGCACATCGCGAATCAAATGCCGCTCATTCTGCGAAGCATCAATCCCCTGATAGGGATTGAGCAGCTCCACCGCCAACACCGCGGGATTCTTTCCCCGCATCGCAATGGCCCACGGATAAGGCTTCGGCTCCGTCTCCGGATCCTGGTCCGGGTAATAAATGACCACACCTTTGAGCGTGCTGTTGTGATTCAGCGTGATGAAGGGTGCCCCGTCCTCCGAGCCGGCCCCGCCCGTGACCAGAAAGGTCGTACCGTCGTCGGTCGGCTTTGGCAAACCCCGATCCCGAATCCCGTTGTGCGCCGGCACCGACTCCCACACGCCCCGCAACGTCACGCCCGGGGGCACCTGCAAGGAACCCTCGAAACGATACTGACCGCGGGGCGCGTACACCACGCCGCCCCCCTGCCGACCCGCTTCATCCAGCGCGCGCTGAAAAGCCGCCGTGCAGTCGGTCCGCCCGTCCGGCACCGCGCCAAATTCCAACACATTCCACCGATCCTGCACCGCCGCACCGGCCAAACCGACGATGGCAGACCACAGCACGGCCACAACTCCCGGGAGAGGTTTCCAACTGGTTCGCATTCCGGACCCAGCTTACCCGGCCACCCCGTGCCAGGGCAATCGTGTCCGCACAGCAACCTTCCCGACCATCGCGCGCGGCCACCGTCCGTATCCTTACCCCTCCGTGGTGAGGGTCCTCCGGGTCAGCCCCGACGCCGCATCGCACCCGCGGCGTGATTCCGTGCCGGCCCCGCTGTGCTGCCCGACTCCAGCAACGTCCCGCCCCACACACCCTCGCCGGTTCACCTCCCTCCCCGACAGGATTATGGCTCACGTGGCCGAAACTTTTCCGGCCGCAGGACCCGAACCTCGGTCCCATACACAATCGCCGCAAACCGGGGTAAAAACTCGGCCGATAATCGCTCCATCAGCGTTGCCGCCGCCTCGGCCGGCAGGATGACCTCCACCTGAATGTTTCCGAACTCCTCGATATCCGCCGGGCGATCTCCCTTGGCCCCCGCGCCCTCCACAGGAAACAGCGTGTAACCCTGAATACCCATCGCATGCAGCAGCTCCAGCAACGGTTGCCGCGCCAGCGCCTCGCACACCACCGTCACCAGCGTCATGGAATGGCCGTTCATGGGAAGTGTCCGAGAAACCACCGGACCATCTGGGCATACAGCGGCAAGCCCAGGGTCACGTTGAACGGAAACGTCACCGCCAACGAAGCCGTCAGATACAGCGTCGGATTTGCCTCCGGCAGGGCCAATCGCATCGCCGCCGGCGCGGCGATGTAGGACGCGCTGGCCGCCAGCACCGCCATCAGATATGCACCCCCCGCGCTCAGGCCCGTTCCGTACCCCACCCAGAAGCCGATCAGGGCATGCACCAACGGCATCCCCAGCGCAAAAAGGACCAGGGCCGGTCCCACCCGCCGCAGATCGCCCAATCGCCGTGCCGCCACCATGCCCATCTCGAACAAAAACAACGCCAGCACCCCCTGAAAGGGCGTCACCAGGAAACCCTCCGTCATCTCCAACCCGCGCTTGCCGGAAAGCATGCCCACCAACAACGAGCCCATCAACAGGAAGACACTCCGTCCCAGCAGGGCCTCGTGCGCCAGTTGACGCCACTCCCGCCACGTCAGGCCGCCACGACGCACAGACCACCGCCCCAAAACCACCCCCACCACAATCGCCGGTGATTCCATCACCGCCAGAAACGCACTGGCATACGGCTCGTACGATGCCCCCAAACCCCGGAGGTACTGAAGGGCCGTCACAAACGTCACCGCGCTGACCGACCCGTAATGAGCCCCGATCGCCGCCGCGTCCACCGCGGAAAACTTCAATCCCCACCGCAGCAACGCATAACACCACAACGGAATCACCGCCCCCAGTACCACCGCCCCCAGCCCCGGCAGCCACACCCGGGCCAGCCCCGCCTCCGCCAGTGCCACGCCGCCCTTGAACCCGATGGCCATCAACAAGTACGTGCTCAACCCCACATAGATCGGCTCGGGAAGCCGCAAATCCGCCCGCATCAACACCGACAAAACGCCCAGCGCAAAAAACAGGATGGGCGGCGAACCCAGGTTCAATCGGACACTCTCCCAGAACTCCATCACTTCTCCGCGCCCAGGGACCGGTTCTTGGCCCGCGACTCACGAGCCAGCCGCGCCCGGTAATCGTGCAGACGCGCCCGCAGCCGGTCGTCTTCCACCGCCAGAATCTGCACGGCGAGTAATCCCGCGTTCCGGGCATTCCCGATGGCCACCGTGGCCACCGGTACACCCGCCGGCATCTGCACAATCGAAAGCAACGAGTCCAAACCGTGCAGCGCCTGGGTCATCACCGGCACCCCGATCACCGGCAACACCGTGTGACTGGCCACCATGCCGGGCAGATGCGCCGCCCCGCCCGCACCCGCGATGATCACCCGCAATCCGCGCGCCTCCGCCCTGCGACCGTACCGGGCCATGTCCAGCGGCGTGCGATGCGCCGAAACCACCCGCGCCTCGTAGGGTACCCCAAACTCCTCCAACACCTCCGCCGCCGCTCGAAGCGTCGGCCAGTCGGAATCACTCCCCATGATCACCCCCACCAGGGGTCCGGCCTTCGTGGACGTCGCCATGATGATTCCCTCAAGGGTTCAACTGCAAATCCGTCACCGCCCCCAGCGAAGCCGAGCTCACCAGTTGGGCGTACTTGGCCAGCACACCCGTCCGATACCGGGGCGGCGGCCGGCGCCACTGCGCACGCCGTACAGCCAGTTCGACCTCGCTCACCTCCAGCGTCAACGTCCGTTCCACCGCGTCAATCCGGATGGGATCCCCGTCCCGCACCAGGGCCAGGGGCCCACCCAGGTAGGCCTCCGGACTGATGTGCCCCACCACGAAACCATGGGTACCTCCGGAAAACCGACCGTCGGTGATCAACGCCACATCCCCGCCCAGCCCCTGCCCCATGATGGCCGAGGTTGGCCCCAGCATCTCCCGCATGCCCGGTCCACCCCGCGGCCCCTCATACCGAATCACCACCACATCCCCTTTCTGAATGCGGCCCCCCAGAATCGCCTCCATGGCCTGTTCCTCGGAGTCAAACACCCGTGCGCGGCCCTCAAACCTCAAACCCTCCTTGCCAGTGATTTTGGCCACCGCACCTTCGGGAGCCAGGTTCCCCCGCAGGATCACCAGGTGACTCTCCGGTTTGATCGGCCGGTCCAGCGGCCGGATGATCTCCTGCCCCGGCGGATAATCCGGCACGTCCGCCAGGTCCTCGGCCAATGTTCGACCGGTCACCGTGCGACATTCGCCGTGCAGCAGGCCCGCCTGCCACAGTCGCCTCATTAGCGGCCGTATCCCTCCGATGGCCACCAGGTCACTCATCCAAAACCGCCCGCTCGGCTTCAAATCCGCCAGCACCGGCACCCGCCGGCCGATCCGGTCAAAGTCATCCAGCGACAACTCCACCCCTGCCGCGTGGGCCATGGCCAGCAGATGCAGCACGGCATTGGTCGAACCGCCCAGAGCAATCACCACCGTAATCGCGTTCTCAAAAGCCTCCCGCGTCATGATGTCGCGTGGCTTCAAGCCGAGCCGCAACAGATTCACCACAGCCTGCCCGGCACGGCGCGCATCCTCCCCTTTGGCCGGCGACACCGCATTCTGGGCCGAACTGTTCGGCAGGCTCATCCCCAGCGCCTCGATCGCGCTGGCCATCGTATTGGCCGTGTACATGCCCCCGCACGAGCCCGGGCCCGGGATGGCACAACGCTCAATGGCCTGAAACTCCGCCTCCGTGATCCGCCCCCGCGCATACGCGCCCACCGCCTCAAACACCGAAACGATGTCCAGCTTCCGATCCGTGCCCGGCAGGCATCCGGGCAGGATGGTCCCCCCGTACACAAACACCGCCGGACGGTTCAACCGCGCCATCGCGATCAGGCAGCCGGGCATGTTCTTGTCGCACCCGCCCAATGCCACCAAACCGTCCATCCCCTGGCAGGCCACCACCGTCTCGATCGAATCCGCAATCACCTCCCGGGACACCAGCGAATATTTCATGCCCTCGGTGCCCATGGAGATCCCGTCCGAGATCGTGATGGTGTTGAAGATCACTCCCTTGCCGCCGGCCTCGTTCACTCCCGCCTCCGCCGCCCGCGCCAGCTGATCCAGATGCATGTTGCAGGGCGTCACCATGCCCCACGTGGACGCAATACCGATCACCGGTCGGCCGAAGTCCTCCGGCCGAAAACCCACGGGATAAAGCATGGCGCGGCTGGGCGCACGATCCGCCCCGTCCAACACCCGCGCCGACCAGGGTCGTGGCAACTCCGCCATGGTCAAATCACCTCGGACATCTCGCCAAACTCAATGCACCGGGCCGCCTCAACCGCCCGGGCCCGCGCCTCCGCCACCGTCGGACCCAGCGCCGTCACATGCCCCATCTTTCGCCCGGGTGCACAGCGTGATTTGCCGTAAAGGTGCACGTGGACCCCGGGGATGGCCAGCGCCTTTTCCACACCTGTCACCCGGCCACTGCCCGTACGCCGCCCCAGCAGGTTCACCATCACCGCCGCCGGCACTCGCATCGCCGTCGACCCTAGAGGCCACCCCAGCACTGCCCGAACATGATTCTCAAACTGCGAGCATTCGCAGGCCTCGATCGTGTAATGACCCGAGTTGTGCACGCGCGGCGCCAGCTCGTTGATCCAGAGCTGCCCGCCGCGGCCCAGAAACAGCTCCACACCAAAGGTCCCCACCCCGCCCACACAGCGAACCGCCTCCTGCGCCAGCTCCGCCGCCCGTTGCGACACCGCAACCGGCAACTCCGCCGGAGCCAGCACCTCGTGACAAATGTGATCCCGTTGAATCGTCTCCACCACCGGGTACACGACACACCGACCATCCGCCGCCCGGGTCACCTGCACCGCCAGTTCACGCTCAAACGGACAAAAAGCCTCCAAATACAGACTGCGGCCCTCCGCACCCCCCAACCGGCGCCAGGCAGATTCCACCTCCCCGGGCCCCCGCACCGTTGCATTCCCCTTGCCATCGTACCCATGACACCGGGCCTTCAACACCACCGGCCAACCCCAAGCCTCCGCCCGGCCGGCGATCTCCTCCGGAGCCTGAACCTCGGCAAAGGCCGGCACGGGCAGACCCGCCCCCGCCAGGACGGACTTCTGCAGCAACTTGTCCCGAATCTGACGCATCGTCGCCGACCCGGGCCACACCCTCCAACCGCGCTCCTCCAAAGCGGCCAGCGTGCCGTCCGGAATAAATTCGTTTTCCAGCGTGACCACCGCGCTCCCGCAGCCCTCCAACGCCCGCACCACGGCCCCGGCATCCTCCCAGGAAGGCACCACAGCAACCGGAGCCAGCCAGCCGGCCGGACAATCCGCCTCCCTCTCCACGCAGGAAACCCGGCAACCCATCGGGATGGCTGCCATGGCCAGCATCCGGGCCAACTGACCGCCACCGAGAATCACCAGGCTTGGAGTCGTGCTGTCCCGGCTCTCCCGGCACTCCTCTTCTTCCATGGTTGAGGTTGCAGCCACTCCCGTCATTGCGTGCCCCTCCCACCCTTGCGCCGGTAAGCCCCGACACAAATCCGCAGCGCAACCCTGCCGCGCCGTCTCAGGCCGCCGGCATCAGTTTCTCAAAGTCGCTGACGGTGCCGCCGTCCAAACAACAGGCAATGATCTCCCGGCCCAGCGGGTCAAGGTCGGGCGTCTGAAACTCCCGCAAACACTTCTCGAAAAACGCACGCAGGATGGCCGCGCCACGGTCGTAGGCCTCCTCACCCACCTCCGGCTGGGTCTCCACCTGCAGGAACCAGCGCGCAATCAACACGCCCTCCACCTGCAACTGATGCAGCACGTACCCCAGCAAACTGCATCGCGCCTGCCGCAACTGATCCGGCCGGAACCGGGCCGAACCGCGCCGTGCCAGGTACTCCCGGGCAATCCACTGCGGCATGAAGCCCACCTTCCAGGCCCCGATGTACTGGTTGGGCACCAGAATGTGCCGCGTCTTCGGGCTGTCCAGAAACTGGCGCAGCAACAGATTGGCCTGGTCGACCTTCCGGCCCGTCGCAAACGGCCAGTACGATCCCACCCCCTCGCTCGACATGCCCTCCGTCTCCACAATGCTCGGGTTGGCATGGCCCCGGGGCGAAACCAACCGCCACAACCACGCCAGTGCCGGCGGCAAAATGTGAAACAGGCCGATGATCCCGTAGGTCGGTCGCTCCCGCGTACACGGCGGCGTGCGTACGCCGAAACTCCGGATGTCCACGGTCACCGGACCGTCCACCACGCCCGGGTAAATCCTGCGCGGCAGAATCACGCGCGGGTTCGGGCAGCGCACCCCCGGCGCGTCCTCAATGTGCTCCCAGATCAGCGCGCGGCTCCGCGGCACCGCGTCAATGTTCAGGAACAACAGCGGCACGGGCGGCTCCGCACAAAGCTTCTCCAAATGCACGTCCGTGCCGTAATGCTCGATGTGGTTCACCCGCACAAACCAGGCGCTCTCGGCATCCATCAGCGTGAGCTTCCCCTCGCCCGACTGCACCGAGGGATGACACAGCGCCATGTCGTCCGTGACCGGTCGCAGCTCGCACGCCCGCGGGATCTGCAGGTACCGGCGTTCCCCGGTGACAATGTTCTCCCCCAACAGCAACCGGCCGTCCGGCTCCCGATGGATGTGCTCGAGCATCTCGCTCTTGCCGCCGCCGCTGGCCCCCTCGTGCATGATGGTCACCACGTTGTCGTACGGGGTGATCACCTGCACCGTGGAACAATGGTTGGTCACCCAGCCCTC
This sequence comes from Limisphaera ngatamarikiensis, assembly GCF_011044775.1. Lineage (NCBI taxonomy): Bacteria > Pseudomonadati > Verrucomicrobiota > Verrucomicrobiia > Limisphaerales > Limisphaeraceae > Limisphaera > Limisphaera ngatamarikiensis. The sequence continues at coordinate 51,219 of NZ_JAAKYA010000095.1, forward strand.
GCGTTCGCCCAACCCCAGCAACACGCCGTACACGCCCTTCTTCGCGCTGGGCCCGGGATACAGATTGTACGAAAACAGCTCGTGCAACCCGTCCCGCCGGTTGTGCACCACCACCTGTTTTCCGTTGAAATGCGTGTGCCGGAACGGTGGTGCCACGTAAATCACCGCCCGCGGATGAAACCCCGGTGGCACCTCCTCCTTCCGCAGGATCCCCTGCAACAGGGCCAGGCCCAGCGCAAAGAATCCGGCATTGGCCGGCGCAATCACGATCGCATCCAAACCCGTCTCCGGTCCGCCGGCATGAAAGCCGAACATCGCCAGCTCCTGACGCTTCAACCACTCGAACGTCTCCTGTCGGACCGGTTCAAAGGGCCTGCCAAACCGCTGCAAAAACGTCGGCTTGTCCGTGGGCGTATCGTCCCCGATCACCATGCAGTCCGGGTCCCGCCGGCGCATGTACGGCTCCGGATAATTCGCCACCACACCGTTGCGCACCCGGGCCACCGTCGCCTCCACCACCCGGCCCCGGCCCGGCACGTCATACGCCACCTCGAACCAATCCGACCCCGGCCCACCCACGGCCAGCTCAATCAACTCCTCCGTGCTCCCCGCAATGATCAGGCGGGGACAGGCACTCAGAATCTCCGCCGCCTCGGCGGGCGGATGATAGATCTCATACCCTCGCATCAGCTCTCCTCCAAAACCAGGTCCCATCGCCAACCGGGTCCGGCCCTCCATGCCGGGCCCGGCGGTGCACACCCGTACCTCAACCGGGCTCGAAGGGCAGGTTGCCCGCAACACACATCGGGAAGTCACCACACCTCGCCGACACCCTGCCGGGCCGGGACCGGCCCCAACTCTAGGGCCACGTTCGGTCCCGTGTCAAGGCGGGCGCGGGCCCACCTCTCTCCCCGGCCCGGATCACTCCCACTCGATCGTCCCGGGCGGCTTGCTCGTAATGTCAAACACCACCCGGTTGATCCCGCGGACCTCATTCGTAATCCGCGTCGAAATCCGTTCCAGCAAATCGTACGGCAACTTCACCCAGTCGGCCGTCATCCCATCCTGCGACTCCACCACCCGCACCGCCGCCGTCCATTCGTATGTGCGCTCGTCCCCCTGCACGCCCACACTCCGCACCGGCAACAACACCGCAAACGCCTGCCACACCTTCTCATACCAACCGCTGCGCTTCATCTCCTCCAGCACGATCGCATCCGCCTGCCGCAACACCTCCAGCTTCTCCGCCGTCACTTCGCCCAGACACCGCACCGCCAGACCCGGTCCGGGAAACGGATGCCGCCACAGGATCTCCCGCGGCAATCCAAGAGCCTCCCCCAGCCGCCGCACCTCGTCCTTGAACAAACACCGCAGCGGCTCGATCAGCTCAAACCGCATCCGCTTCGGCAACCCGCCCACATTGTGATGGCTCTTGATCAACGCCGCCGGATTGCCGCCAATCGGCACCGATTCAATCACGTCCGGGTACAACGTGCCCTGCGCCAGAAACCGGGCCGGACCCGCCTTGCGTGTGGCCGCCTCAAACACCTCGATGAACGTGCGTCCGATGATCTTGCGCTTCCGTTCCGGATCGGTCACCCCCCGCAGCCGCCGCAGAAACAATGCCGAGGCATCCTCATACTGCAGCCGCATCCGGAAATGCCGGCCAAAAACCTCCTGAACCCGTTCGGCCTCCCGTGCCCGTAACAGACCGTTGTTCACAAAAATGCACGTCAACTGGTCCCCCACCGCCCGGTGCAACAACGCCGCCGCCACACTCGAATCCACACCCCCGCTCAACCCCAGCAGCACCCGCTCCGACCCCACCCGCTCCCGAATTTCGCAAATCGCCTGTTCCAGATAATTGCGCATGGTCCAGGCCCGCCCACAGCCGCAAATCCGATGCACAAAATTCGACAAGATCTCCCGCCCCCGCGGCGTGTGCACCACCTCCGGATGAAACTGCAGTCCGTAAAACTGCCGACCGGGATGTTCCACCGCCGCATACGGCGAGTTGTCCGTCGTGGCCACCACCACGAAACCCCGCGGCAGCCGCGTCAACCGGTCCCCGTGCGAGTTCCACACCTGCAGCCGCTTCGGCAGCCCCCGAAACAACGGACACTCCCGCCGCCGCACCTCCAGCATGCCCTTGCCGTACTCCCGGCGCTGACCCGGCTCGACCCGCCCCCCAAGACAATGCGCCATCACCTGTAGCCCGTAGCAGATCCCCAGAATCGGAATCCCCAGCTCGAAAATCCCCGGGTCCGGCAGGGGCGCACCAGGATCGTAAACACTGGCCGGCCCCCCCGACAAAATCAGCCCCCGCGGCCGCAACTCCGCCAACCGCGCCGCGGGCGTGTCAAACCGCACAATCTGCGAATACACCTCGCATTCCCGCACCCGCCGCGCGATCACCTGGGTGTATTGCGATCCGAAATCCAGAATGAGGATCCGGTCCTGCATGGCCGCCCCGCCGGCCTGCCCGACCGCCCCCGCCTCCGAAGCCACAGCCCCCGCGGCGGTCGCCCGGTCCGAACCTGACCGCCCGGCCGACCCGCCCGTCCCACGCCTTGCACCCGCCGTCGAACCCGCCCTCATTCCGCAGCTTCCATCTGGGGCAGAGCCCGCCGCGCCAACGGCGTCTCCCGCAACGCCGCCTCGCCCTCCCGGCGGAACCACTCATTGAACAGGTCGTTCATCCGCAGACGCCGCAAATAGGCGGTAAACTGCGGCAGCTCCTTCTCCATTCGGGCCTGATCCAGCGGCAACCGATCCTGCACGTACACCAACATCGCTCCGTCCCGCGTCGGCACCACCGGGCTGACCCCGCCCACCGGCGTCCCAAACGCCACCTGCTTGAACTGCGCCAGCGGCAGGTCCTGCTCCACCTGCGGCAACGAACGCGTCGCCCACGAAAACGGCGGCAACAACACCGGATGCAGATTCGACGCCGTGCAAACCTCGGCAAAGCTCCGGCCCTGCGCCAGGGCGTTCGTCAGCTCCGACCGAAACCGCGCCGCCGCCTGCCGCGCCAGTTCCACCGCCTGTTCATACCGGTAATCCGTCATCACCTGCGCAAAAATGCTCTCCAGGGGCGGCACCTCGCTCGGTAACCGCCTCTCAAAGCCCAACACATACACCGCCTCAGGCCCCACCACCGGCGCACTGAACGGATTGTCCTCCGACAACCGAAACGCCACCGGGGCAAAATCCGGTCCGCCGTCGAACCCGCGCGGCCCCTCCTCCAGCGTGAACGGTCCCAGCGTCTTCACCTCCAGACCCCGCTCCGCCGCCACCACCTTCAAATTCTCCGGCCGGACCGGCTCCCGATCGAACAACACCGTTGCAAACTCGTTCGCCGCACGCCGCGCCAGCAGCACCGCCTGACGCCGGATCAGTTCCTGCCGGATCTTCTGCCGTGCCTCCTCCACCGTGGCGCCGAACTGCACGTAGTTCGTTCCCAGGCGGTCCAGGTTCGCCTGTACAATCCCATCCAGGTTGGTCTTCACCAACTCCGCCTCGGCAGCCGCAAGATAATTGGATACCGGAAACTCCACGTAATTCACCTGGACCCGCTCCGGAATCCGGTACCGGGCCATCTGGTTCGTGTAAAACTGCGCCACCGCCTGCGTGCTCACCGTCACCTGCGGCAGGTAATTCATCGCCAGAAAGTTCACCACCTGCACGGAGACCTCCTGATGTTCCCGCTCGTACATCGCCCGCGCCTCCGCCGGCGTGAGCATCTGCCCGGGCAGACTCACCAGCATCACCAGCTCCTGCAGGGCCGCCTCGTGCCGGATGAACCGCTCAAAATCCTCCAGCGTAAACTGCCGCGGCGCCAGCACCTGCCGCACAAACGCCTCCACCGACACCGGTTGGTTCTCCCCGGCAAACGCCCGCAGAATCTCCCGCGCCAGCGCCGCACTCACCGCCGGACTCACCTCCAACTTCCAATCCCGCGCCACCTGCAACAAAAACAACCGCGCATACGCCTCCCTCTCCACATCGAATCCGCTGTCCCGCCCCGCCTCATCCGGCCAGTGCCCGGTCCGAATCAGATAATGCAGCATCGCCTCCTTCTGCGCCGCCATCAGCTTGTCCCGCGTGATCCGTTCACCCCGGATCCGACCAAACTCCGTCCGGGGCGGCGGTCCACCCCCATACCGGGTCGTCGGGTTGAAGTAAATCACGAAGGCCACCACCGTCACCGCGATGATGATGACCCACAGCCAGGTCTGATGCTTCCGAATCGTGCCAAACATAACCCCGCACGTCCTGCAATTAGGAGCCGCACGCTATCGCCCGCCCAACCCCGGGTCAACCGAAATCCCTTCCACCGCCCAACCAACACGACCCCCGGTCGCGCCATGTTCCACAAACCCGACCGGCCTTGCCCCATCCGCCCCGCGCCCCCACCCCGACGAAATCCACTGCATTCCCGTTGACCCCGACCCGGCCTCACCATTGTCATGACCGCATGACAATGCAAACCGCCACTCGCCGGACACCCACCGCCGCAATCCTCGCCGCCTCTCTCCTGTCCTGGACGGCCTGTCACACCCCAACAGTCACGCCCGCCCAACGCCACGCGGCCGAAACCCGCTGGGCCGAAGACCTTCAGAGGTTCGCCGCAGAAGACGCCGCACACCCACCCCGGCCCGGCTGTACCCTGTTCGTCGGCAGCTCCAGTTTCCGCCTCTGGCACAACCTGTCAGAGGCCTTCCCGGACCGCTGCACCCTCAACCGGGGGTTCGGCGGCTCTCAAATGCATGACCTGCTGGCCCTGGCCGACCGCCTGGTGTGGCCCTATGCACCGCGCGAAATCGTCGTCTACGAAGGCGATAACGACATCGCCGCCGGCAAATCGCCGGACCAGTTCTATGCCGAGTTCCGGGCCTTCCTCCGTGAGGTCCACCGCCGCCTTCCCCACGCCCGCGTCTATTTCGTCTCCATCAAGCCCAGCCCCGCCCGCGAGTCCTTCTGGCCCATGGCCCAGCAGGCCAACCAGAAGGTCCGTGCCCTGGCCGATTCCGATCCGCGCCTCTGTTACATTGACGTCGCCACCCCCATGCTCGATGCCCACGGCCGACCCCGCCCCGAACTTTTCGGGCCGGACCGGCTCCATCTCAACCCCACCGGTTACGCCCTGTGGGCCGAAATCATCCGTCAGGCGTTGAACCACCCCTGACAGCCGCCGCCCCCGCCGCTGTCCGCCACCAAATTCTCCCCGGACCCCCTGAGCCCATGAGTCCACCCGCTGAAACGGCGGCCCGGATCGGTAAAGTCCACGGCCGAACCGGATCTTTGATTCCGCCAGCCGCAGTACCGCAACCGATGCCACCCGATCGTCCACATGCGCCACCCGGCAATGCTTCAGAAACGCGCACCGGGCTGCACGGTATTCCGCCTGAATCCTTAGCCAGCCGTTGGGGCGGGGTGCCAAAGGGTGTTTTCGAATCGGAGGAGTCTCTAAACGAGACCCGGGAGGGCTCCGGGGCCCATCGGGGAGGGGTCGTCCGGGCGCCGGAAGGGCCGCAGGGCCGTGCCAGAGTGGTTTTTTCCAAGATGCGGGCATGCTCCGCCCTGGCCGCCAGGGGCGGTCGGCGCGTGCGCGGGGTTCGTGCCGTGGCTCCAGTTTAGCCGGAGGGCACCGCCGCTTCCGCCGCCCCAGCCCGCCACCAGCGCGCTTGCCAC
>NZ_JAAKYA010000096.1 GCF_011044775.1 Limisphaera ngatamarikiensis
ATCCGGGTGGGTGGATCCGCAACGCTCAACACGGGCTTGAGCCACGCCGAGGTCATGGGAACTGTCGACCCAGCTCCTACCACAACCCCACACCCTGTCAACAAAAAAATTGCGACCGCAAAAATCTTCGCCCTTGCCACCCCACCACGAAGGCATGGAGGACTGAACCACAGAGACACAGAGGACACAGAGAACGGCTAAACATAAGACACAAGGTGTGCCGGGAGCTCCATGGCGGCCGTTGGTGTACGCCAAAGTGTTCCGCAGCCTTTTACCCCTGGAATAAGTCGGGTGGCCGGTACACCTGCTTGCGACTGGCAGGCTATATACAGTCGCGTTCCAGCAGACCGCCAGGATGCGGCCCATCCCGGCCCGGCCGATTCCGCCCGGTAACACCAACATGGCGATGGCGCGGGACCGGGATGGGCCTACGTCGCCGATATTTTCCCGGACCGCGATGACGCTATCCCTCCCGACCTGGCGAATGGGTTGGGGCGACTTCATTTGGCAATCGCGCGGGAGGGGCACGGTCCACCGTGCCCGCCAATTCTTGCGGACCGCGAGGACGCGGTCCCTCCCATGCGACCTTGCGGGAGGGCACAGTTCCCTGTGCCCAATACTCTTGCGGACGGCGGGGACGCCGTCCCTCCCGACCTGTCGGAGTTCGGAAGAGCACCCGGCCATTAGGTCGCGTTGAAGGTTTGGCACGGGCCCCGGTGTCTGCCTTTCCTAGCGGACCGCGAGGACGCCGTCCCTTCCGGGCTGGCAAATGCCGCCGGGTGCCTTCGATTCGGCAATCGCGCGGGAGGGGCACGGTCGGGCGTGGCCCCTGTTCTTTGCGGCGTGCATGGGGCGCTCCTTCTCAGACCATTCCAGGGCCCTGAGATTTCGCGAGGGCTCGCATGGGACAGGGTGTGCCGTGCTCGTGGTGCAGGGAGGGTGTGCACAGTGTGGCCGGGACGCCCGGACGGAACTGCACTGCAAGGCCGGGCGATGGCACGGGCACGCCGGGGTCGCGCTTTGTCAAGGCCCTGGTGGGGAGGCGTCGGAGTACCGTGGTGCGGTTGCAGCAGAGTGGCTTTGTACCCCACGGCGTGCACGCGTTTTTCCGGGCGGTCGCCGCGGAGGATGGGCTCGGAGGTCCGGGGAGGTCCCGAGGCTTTTCCCACGGACGTCAGTTGGTTCAAGCTTGGGGCGTGAAGGTGGACCACGGTTCCGGGGCGGAATGATCCGGGGCATGGTGAGCCGGTGACAGCGACAGCAAGGGCGTGCCGGCGGGCAGGGCGTCGCGAGGAACCGTGTCCATCAGTGGAATGGACCTGTCGAAGGAATCTGTGGCCCATGAAAGCTGCGTCGCAAAAGGACCTCAAACAGGCCGGGCGGAAGGCAACCGGGGACGGTACCTCTTCGGTGAATCCGGGGACGGCTGCGGTGGAGATGTCAGGTGGTATGGAGCCTGCCGAGCCGGATGACAGGGAGGTGGTGTTGCTGGCGGTGACCGGTATGTCGCCGGCGGTACTGACGGAGACGATCTGGGCGCTGGCGCATCCGGTGGATGGGTCGCCCCTGGTGGTGCCGCATCGGGTCATTGCGGTGACGACGGCCGAGGGAAAGCGGATGTTAAGCCGGTTGTTCGAGCCTTCGGACGCTCTGGGCGGGGCGGCTCCCTGGGAGGCTCTGCGGACAGCTCTGGAGCACGAGGGGTTGCCCGTGGCGGATCGGCTCCGGTTCGGTCGGACCGGTGATGACATTCGGGTCATCACGCGGGTGGATCCGACCCGGCAAGAAAGCGAGGAACTGGCGGACATTCGCACCGGGGCGGACAATGAAGCGGCGGCGAACTTCCTGTTGGATCAGGTTCGGGGGTTGGTGGAGAACCCTGACACGCGGTTGATTGTTTCCATTGCGGGCGGACGCAAGACGATGAGCGCGCTGTTGTATGCGTGCATGACGCTGGTGGGGCGGGAAACCGACGCACTGACGCACGTGTTGGTGTCGGAGCCGTATGAGGGGTTGCCGGGGTTCTGGTTTCCTGGGCAGCCCGGCGGTCCGGTGATGGATCCCTCGGGGGTGCGCCACGACCCGGCACGGGCCCGGGTGGAACTGGCCTGGGTGCCGTTTGTGTCGTTGCGGCAGTTTCTTGTGAAAGAGCTGGGGCGTAAGCCCGGGACGTTCACGCGGCTGGTGGAGCTTTGTCGGCGCCAGATCCGGCGGCGATCGGCCGAGGACCTGAAGCTCACGCTTGATACGCAACGGTCGGAGTTGGAGGTCAACGGGGTTCGGATCAACCTGGCGCCGGCGGAGATGTTGATGTTCCTGTTTCTGGCGCTGCGGGCCAAGCGCAACGAGCCGGCGTTCCCGTCGTACAAGGATGCCCTGGACGAGCTGAATGCGTTTCGGGAGGAACAGCGCGAGCTGGCCAGGGAACATCCGGTCAGTTGGCGTGGGGCTGGTTCGCTGCAGGGGGTGTGGGATGAACACGACCTGGCCCGCGCGGTTGCGTCGGTACGGCAAAAGCTGCGGGATGCGGGTGGGGATGCGTCCGTTTTGTCGGATTGTTTGCCTTCAAAAGGGCGCTGCAGCCTTGATGTGCCGGGTTCATTGATTTACGTGCGGTGACGGGCTCCGGGTCTGCCTGATCGCCTTTCCACGGGTTTTGGAAGGGTCGGTGCGGAGCCCGCGTGGTGCGGTTGAGGTCGTGGGGGCCGGGCAGATGGGCCGCGGTAACGGGCGGAACGGCTTTCACGGCAACGATCACACTCCCCCGGGCGCCTCGGAGGGACGCGGCCAACGGTGAAACCAAGGATGCACGGCGGAGCCGGTTGGAGGGTTGGCTTGTTGCCCAAACGCGCCCCGGCCGTGGGTCTGTGCGGTGCAAGGCCGGTCCGGAGGAACAGTTCAGGCCCGGGCCGGCTGGCCTGTGCTCCGGCCCCGGCGTGCCTCCGGGAAGTCTCCGGATGAGGCTCGTAGACACGGCTCTCAGGCAGTGCTGCAATGGGAATCGCAGAATCTATCGTGCGGGCGGATCGACCCTGCCGTTCGTGATGTCCCGGGCTTGGAGGCGTGCCACTGCACGCCGGCCCGGGACGGGCGGAGTTGCGAACGTGCAGTTCCGGATCACCCGGAGGACACATTGTGGTGGCGACTGCACGGGCACGGGCACAACCGACCCGCATGACCAGAATTGGCCATAGCGCGTGTGTGGAGGTGAGGTAGGTTGGTTCGTGATGCAAAGCAATGAGCGGCATGGGCACGCCTCATGCGCCGGCAGGACGCAACCGGCCCAGGGGTGCAGGTGGGGCGTACGTGGGTTGGGGGCAATGGTGTCGGTGACGCTTTTGACGGTTGTGTGGGTTACAGGTTGCGGCCGGTCCGGCGAAAGGGCGGCCGGGTCCGGTGCGGCGCCGGAATCGGCTGTCACGGACCCGGGGTCAGCAGCCCCTGCACCCCGGATGGAAGGAGCGGGAGGTGCGGGCCCTCAACCGGGGACGGGTCCACGAAGCCTGGTGGATGAAGAGAATCTGCGCCGGGCGTTTGCCGGTGCACCGGCGGCGTTTCAGGTGTTCTTGGAGGAGGCGCTCGGCGTGGCCCGGACGGGGAACCGGGCGGAGGCGGTGGAACAGTTCCAGAAACTTCTGCGCCACCCGCAACTCACGCCGGCGCAACGGGCCGCGGTGGAGGAGACGCTGGTGCGGCTGCAGCGGGGTCAACCGTGATTGCCCGATGCGCGAGAAGGGGTCATGAAATCAGGACGCTGGCAAGGTGAGATCCTCCGGACGGTAGCGACGGCGGATCGGCGGTTCCGGGTCGCCATTCGGGCCGGAGGATTTACGCTGATTGAGTTGCTGGTGGTCATTGCCATCATCGCCATATTGGCGGGGATGTTGTTGCCGGCGCTGTCCCGGGCGAAGGCCAAGGCCCAGCGGATGTCCTGTGTGAGCAATCTGCGGCAGTTGGGCCAGGGCACGATGATGTATGTGCAGGACTTTGCGGGCCGGCTGCCGCCGTGGCGGGTGGGGTTGCCGAACGAGGACGACCTGAGCGCGTCGCATTACAGTCGGTACGTGGTCAACGGCCCGGCCAATGCGAAGGCGCCCCAGAACATTCCGGTACCCGGCTGGACATGGCAGAACGGCGGGTATCTGTATCCGCTCAAGTACACCGGGGACGGCACCATTTTCTTCTGTCCGGCGTTCAAGGAGGGACCGTTCAGCAGCGGTTATTATGCACCGTTATTGACCACGGATGTGGGTGGCGACGTGCGGTCGAGTTATCTTTACAATCCGCGCACGGTGAATGCAGGGAACCAGCCGGGCCCGATCGACACCCATCGGCGGTATCGGCGGGAGAGTCAGTTGGAGCCGCACAAGCTGTTTGCGGTGGATGTGATTCAGGGGTTGAACTTTTGGGCGCACGCCCGGGAGGGCGGATTCAACGTGCTGTTCACCGACGGGTCGGTGAAGTGGTCGAAGCATCCGGACGTGACCCGTTGGAATTTGGACAACAGCTATCTGCAGGCGCGGGTTTTGGATTTGATGTTTGACCGGTTGGAACAGGGCGCCCGGTAGGTGTGGAGCGGGCGTTCCTGTGCGAGGGGTTCAGCCTTCGGCCAACCACGGGGCCAGCCATCGGGCCATTTCCTCGGTTGGGACGCCTTTTCGGGCGGCGTAATCCCGGAGTTGGTCGGGGCCGATCTTGCCCACGCCGAAGTACCGGGCCTCGGGGTGAGCGAAATAGAGTCCGCTGACGCTACTTCCGGGCCACATGGCGTAGGAGTCGGTGAGGCGTATGTCGGCCCAGGTGTCGGGCTGGAGCAACTGCCAGAGGATGGCCTTTTCCGTGTGATCGGGGCAGGCGGGGTACCCGGCCGCGGGTCGGATTCCGCGGTAGCGTTCCTCGATGAGGTCCTCGGGTGTGAGGTTTTCGTCCCGGCCGTAGCCCCATTCGCGTCGGACGCGGGCGTGGAGCCATTCGGCGAAGGCCTCGGCCAGGCGATCCGCGAGTGCTTCGGCGAGGATGGCCTGGTAGTCGTCGTGGGCGGCTTTGAATTCCCGCACCACGGCTTCGAGTCCGTGTCCGCTGGTGACGGCAAAGGCGCCGATAAAGTCCGGGCCGCCGGGTCCGGCATCGTTGGGCGAAGCGACGAAGTCGGCGAGGCACCAGTTCGGCGAACCGTCGTCCTTGGGCATTTGCTGGCGGAGGAAATGCAGCCGTGCCAGCGGGCGGGTGCCGGTGGGGTCGGCATAGACCTCGATATCGTCACCGATCCGCCAGGCGGGGAAGAACCCATAGACGCCGCGGGGTTTGAGTCGGTGTTGGTGCACGATCTGTTCCAGGAGTTTCCGGGCGTCGGCGAAGAGTTGTCGGGCCTGGGCTCCGTGCTGCGGGTGGTCGAGAATGGCCGGATACCGGCCGCGCAGTTCCCAGGCGTGGAAAAAGGGGGACCAATCGATGTAGCGGACCAGGTCGGCCAGGGCGACGGGGGCGGCACGGACCCCTGGCGGCAGAGGGGCGGGCGGTGGATCCTCGGCAGGATGCAGGACGCAGAGGCCGAGGAATTCGGGTTGGGGCCGGTCGGAGTAGTCCAGTTTGGGGGCGCGGGCGCGGGCTTCCTGGAGGGTCAGCAAGGGTTGCTGCCGGGTTTGATGGGCCCTGCGGACCTGTTCGTATTCTTCGCGGATTTGGCGGATGAAAGTCTCGCGCTGCTCCGGGTGAAGGAGCTGGCTGACCACGGGAACCGCGCGGCTGGCGTCCAGGACGTGGATGACCGGGTTGCGATAGGCGGGGGCGATTTTGACGGCGGTGTGGGCCTTGCTCGTGGTGGCCCCGCCGATGAGCAGGGGCTGGGTGAACCCCTGCCGATCCATCTCCCGCGCCACATGCACCATTTCGTCCAGGGAGGGGGTGATGAGCCCGCTCAGGCCGATAATGTCGGCCCGTCGCTCCCGCGCCGTCTCGAGGATGCGTTCGCAGGGGACCATGACCCCGAGGTCAATGACCTCGTAGTTGTTGCAGGCCAGCACGACGCCCACGATGTTTTTGCCGATGTCGTGCACGTCACCCTTGACCGTGGCGAGCACGATCCGGCCCTGGGGTTGAACGGCGTGACCGGCGGCGAGACGTTCCGCCTTTTCCCTCTCCAGCCAGGGGGTGAGACAGGCGACGGCCTTTTTCATGACGCGGGCGGATTTGACCACCTGGGGCAGGAACATTTTCCCCGCGCCGAAAAGGTCGCCCACGATGTTCATGCCGGCCATGAGCGGTCCTTCGATCACGGCCAGCGGATGACCGAGTTTTTGGCGGGCCTCCTCGGTGTCGGTTTCGATGTAGGTGTCGATCCCGTGGATGAGCGCGTGTTTGAGGCGTTCCTCCACGGGCCATTGACGCCATTCGGGCGTGCCGGAGGCACCCGTGCGTTCACCGCCGCGGGCCATGCCGGCGGCCTTCAGCTGTTCGGCGTACTGGATGAGCCGTTCCGTGGCGTCGGGCCTGCGGTTGAGGATGACGTCCTCGACGCGTTCGCGCAGCTCGGCGGGGATGTCTTCGTACACGGCCAGCAGGCCGGCGTTGACGATACCCATGTCGAGGCCGGCGCGGATGGCGTGGTAGAGGAAGACGCTGTGCATGGCTTCGCGGACCTGGTTGTTGCCGCGGAAGCTGAACGAGACGTTGCTGATGCCGCCGCTGACGCGTGAGCCCGGCAGGTTCTCCTTGATCCAACGGGTGGCACGGATGAAGTCCACGGCGTAGTTGGCGTGTTCCTCGATGCCGGTGCCGACGGTGAGGACGTTGGGGTCAAAGATGATGTCCTCCGGGGGAAAACCGGCCTTTTGCGTCAACAATTCGTAGCTGCGACGGCAAACCTCGATCTTGCGTTCGAAGGTGTCGGCCTGACCGCGCTCGTCGAACGCCATGACCACGAGGGCAGCCCCGTAACGACGGACCTGCCGTGCCAGTTGGAGGAATTTCTCCTCACCTTCCTTGAGGGAGAGCGAGTTGACGATGCCCTTGCCGGGCAGACAGCGCAGGCCGGCTTCCAGCACGGCCCAGTTGGAGGAGTCCACCATGATGGGAACGCGCGCGACGTCCGGTTCGCTGAGCAACAGGCGAAGGAACCGGGTCATGGCCCGGACGCCGTCCAGCAGGGCCTCATCCATGCACACGTCGAGGGCCTGGGCGCCGGACTCGACCTGTTGCCGGGCGATGGCCACCGCACCGGCGTAGTCGCCCTCGCGGATCAGCCGCGCGAATTTGGGTGAGCCGGCCACGTTGGTGCGCTCGCCAATGTTTACGAAATTGGTTTCGGGGGTGAACTTGAGCGGTTCGAGTCCGCTGAGGCGCAGGGTGCGCGGGACCTGGGGGATTGTACGGGGCGGGCAATCGCGCACGGCCTCGGCGAGTCGTCGGATGTGAGCGGGCGTGGTGCCGCAGCAGCCACCGAGGATGTTGACCCAGCCGGCCCGGGCCCATTCCTGTAACTGGGTGGCGAGGCTTTCCGGGGTTTCCGGAAACCCGGTGGGCGAAAGCGGGTCCGGCAATCCTGCATTGGGGTAGAAACAGGTGTAGACGGGGGCCAAGCGGGCCAGTTCCTCGGCAAAGGGGCGCATTTCACGGGGACCGAGGGCGCAGTTGAGTCCGATGGTCAGGGGCCTGGCGTGTTCGATGGAGATCCAGAACGCCTCCAGCGTCTGGCCGATGAGGGTGCGGCCGGAACGATCCGTGATGGTGCCGGAGATCATGAGGGGCAGGCGCCGGCCCAGCGACTCGAACACCTCCTCGGCTGCGAACACGGCGGCCTTGGCGTTGAGGGTGTCGAAGATGGTTTCGATCAGCAGCAGGTCCACCCCGCCGGCGATGAGGGCTTCGATCTGGTCGCGGTAGGCGCGTCGCAGCTGGTCGAAATTGACGGCGCGAAAGCCGGCGTCACTGACATCGGGCGACAGGCTGGCGGTGACGGGCATGGGGCCGATGGCCCCGGCGACAAATCGTGGGGACCCGGTCCGATGGCTGATCTCGTCGGCGGCCCGGCGGGCCAGGCGCGCGGCGGCAAGGTTCAGATCGGCGACCAGCTGGCGCAGGCCGGGATCCGAAACCACCTGCTCGAAGTAGTCCTCGTCCTTGCGCGGTCCGGCGGGTGCCGGCCCGAAAAACTCGTGCTGGCCGATGGTGGTGGAGGAAAAGGTGTTGGTTTCAATGATGTCGGCGCCGGCTTCCAGGTACTGGCGGTGGAGGGACAGGATCAACTCGGGCCGGGTGAGGACGAGGAGATCGTGATTGCCCTTGAGGGGTTTGCCGGTGTGGTGCTGGAATCGCTCGCCGCGGACATCGCTTTCGTTCAGACCCTGCTGCTGGATGAGGGTGCCCATGGCGCCGTCCAGAAGGACGATGCGCCGGTGCAGAAGCGATTCGAGTTCGGTCGCGGACTGGCAGCGACTCGGTTCCATGGCCTGGAAGATAGGCACGGGGTTCGGAGGCGGCAAGTTCAATCATCAACTCATCGTGATTTGATGATGAAGCTATCAGCAGGTCGCGGAGAGTGCCGAACAGGCGAGACCGGGCCGGCAGGGTCCCGGTCAACCGTCCCCTGATGTTGGCGACATCAGCGGTCGGAATGGAGTGCGTTGCGTTTGGTTGGTCGCAGAGGGCGGAGACTCACGCGGCGGGACAGCGCCGGTCCGGCGTCCGGGGTACACCGCGCCGGTTTGTCGCGGGATTCGCAGGGGCGCCTTTTTGCTGAAGCGCCGGCAGGGAGGCTCGCACGGGCGGGGTGGATGGGGACACCTGCGATCCGGCAGGGATGCCCGCCCTGCCGGGCCCGGGGATGTCTCGAGGTCAGGGGATCCGGCTCAGCGATACAAGACCTGCTCGAGGTCGTGCCGGAGATGGCTCATGAGGGCGTAGCGCCGGTTGGGGTCGGGTTGGAGACATCGGAGGAGGATGCGCTCCAGGGCGGGCGGCACGTCGGGGTTGAGTTCGCGCGGGGGGCGAAGTCGGGTTGGGTCCTGTTGGCTGCGGAGGATTTCATCCGGGGAGCTGCCTTCGAAGGGCTTCTGGTGGGTGAGCAATTCGTAGGCGGTGACGCCGTAGGCGAAGATGTCCACCCGCTGGTCGAGGGGCTGGTGCAGGAGCTGTTCCGGGGCCATGTAGGAAGGGGTGCCGGGGTTGCGGTCGAGTCGGACGGGGGTTCTGGGGATGGGCTGGGCGATGTCGAAATCCACCAGGCGGATGCTGGCGCCGGGTGTGATGAGGACGTTTTCGGGTTTGAAATCGAGGTGCATATAGCCGCGGTTGTGCATGTGTTCGAGGGCGGCGGCCATGTCGAGGAGGATTTGGGCGATATGCTCGGTCACCACAGGGTCCATGCGGGCGGCGCGTTCCTTGAGGTTTTCGCCCTCCACGTACTCCATCAGGAGGTAATGGCGGCCGTCCTGGCGGCCGTGTTCGTAGTACCGGACGATGAACGGGTGCGGTTGGAGGTCGGCGAGCACCTTGCAACCGTGGAGGAAGCGACGTCGGGCGGCGCGGCGCGATTCCAGCGCGGCGTGCATGACGCGCAGGGCATAGTGATGATGCGCGTCGTCGCGGGCCAACCAGATCTCCGCCATCCCGCCGCTTTTGACACGCTCGAGCAACACGAATCGCCCGAACCGTGCCATGGGCGAGAGGGGACGGGCCTTCCTTGTCCACCAGAGAAACACCGCCCATTTAGTACCATGGACCGGGCAGGTGCGCCAATCTTCGGTTGAACCCGCGGGTCATGCGGGGGTTGCGTCCGCTTGTGGGAAAGGGCGGCATGGTCTTGTAGGGGCGAGATGGTGCTGGTGGGCGGGGCCGGAACGCCGTGGGTCTGCGTGTTTCGGAGTTGGACGGAACGAGCGAGGGTTGTCAACTTGAAGGATCCATGGAAGCAAAGGTGACGACCATTCCCTTGCCGGTGGTTTACGAGGACGACGAGTTGCTGGTGGTGAACAAGCCGCCCGGGTTGGTGTGTCATCCGACGAAGCCGGATGGTCGCTCCAGTTTGGTGGAGCAACTACGGTTGCGGGGCGGTCCGGAGGCGACGCCGCACCTGGTGAACCGACTGGACCGGGAAACGAGCGGGCTGGTGTTGGTGGCCAAGCGGCGCGAAACGGCCTCCGAGCTGGGCAAGCTGATGGAGGGTCGGGCGGTGCAAAAGGTTTATTTGGCGATCGTGCACGGGCATGTGAGGGACGATCGGGGACGGATCGAAGCGCCGCTGGGCCCGGATCCGGAAAGTCCCGTCACCATCAAGGACCGCGTCGTAGCCACGGGGGTACCGGCGGTGACCGACTACGAGGTCCTATGCCGGTTTGAACGGCCGATCCCGTTGAGGCCGGATCCGGGCTGGTGGGAAGACGAAGCGGCGGCTTCACCGGTGGGGGAACGTGCGGGCACAACTCCTGTGAGCGAGCCGCGACCGTTCAGTTTGGTGCGGTTGTGGCCCGGGACAGGTCGGAAGCATCAGTTGCGGATCCACCTGGCGCACCTGGGGCATCCCGTGGTGGGGGACAAGCTGTACGGGGGTGATCCGGGCCTGTATCTGGCGTTTGTGGAGGGGCGGTTGACGCCGGAGGATCGGGTGCGTCTGATTTTGCCGGCCCAAGCGTTGCATGCGGCGGGATTGTCGTTTTGGTGGCGGGAGCGCCGGTGGGTTTTTGCGGCCCGACCGTTTCCGATGTTTGTTGAGTTCTTGCGTGGCGGGGGTGTGGACGAGGCTGTGCTGGGGGAGGAAGGGTGGGGCCCGGACGGCGCGGGCTTTATAGAAGGTTGACCGGGTCCACGTCCACGGTGAGCCGGACATCCTCGGGCAACCGGACCTGGTGGAGCCAGCGGGCCAGTTCGCGGGCAAGTTGGAGCATGCGGCGGGTTCGAAGCATGAGGTGGTGACGGTAGTAGGATTGCGCGCGCTCCAGGGGCGCGGGTGCGGGTCCGGACATGATGAGGTCGTCCCAGCCGGCCAGGTGCGTTTCCAGTTCGCGCCGGAGGTGCGAGGCCACAAACCGGACCTTTTCCTCGTTTCGTCCGCGCACGGTCAGCAGGGCAACACGGGTGAAGGGAGGGTAGCGCAATTGGGAGCGGAACTCGATTTCCTGTTCGTAAAAGCCCTCGAAATCGTGCCGGCGGGCGTACTGGATGGCCGGATGGTAAGGGGTGAAGGATTGGACGATGACCTCGCCTTCGATGTCCCCCCGGCCGGCCCGACCGGCCACCTGGGTGAGCAACTGAAAGGTTCTTTCGGCGGCGCGGAAGTCCGGTTGGTGCAGGGTCAGATCGGCGTGGACAATTCCCACGAGAGTGACGTTGGGGAAGTGGAGGCCCTTGGCGATCATCTGGGTACCGACGAGGATGTCAATTTTGCCGGCGCGGAACTCGCCGAGGATGCGACGGTACTCCTCCTTGCGCTGGAGGATGTCCGAGTCCATGCGCTGGACGCGGGCGGTGGGGAACAGGCGCAGCAGCGCTTCTTCGACCCGTTGGGTGCCCATGCCGGCGTACCGGATGGCCGGGTCGCCGCAGCGGGGGTTGGGACAGGCGGCGGGCACGGTCCGGCTTTCCCCGCAGATGTGGCAGAGGAGACGCTGGCCGGCGCGGTGATAGGTGAAGGCCACGCTGCAATTGGGGCATTGGGCTACGAAACCGCACTTGGGGCATTGCAGGGCGGTGGCGTAACCGCGCCGGTTGAGGAAGAGGATGACCTGTTCCCCGCGTTCCAGCCGTTGGAGGATGGCCTCCCGGAGTTGGGGAGAAAACATGGTGACGCCGCGGTTGGAACGGAGCGCGGCGCGCATGTCCACCACGCGCACGCGCGGCATTTTGCGGGCATCCACCCGTTCGGGCAGCGTGAGGAGGGTGTATTTCCCCTGGCGCGCGTTGTGATAGCTCTCCAGGGAGGGTGTGGCCGAACCCAGGACAACGACGGCCGGCTCGAGTCGACCGCGGACGACGGCCAAGTCGCGGGCGTGGTATCGGGGCGCTTCCTCCTGTTTGTAGGTGGGTTCATGTTCCTCGTCCACGATGATAAGGCCCGGGTTCTGGACCGGAGCGAAGATGGCCGATCGGGCCCCGATGACGATGCGGGCGCGGCCCTGACGGATCTTGTGCCATTCGTCGTGGCGTTCGCCGGCGGAGAGGTGGCTGTGAAGTACGGCGACCAGGGTGCGCAGGGGGCCGGTGCAGAAGCGGGCCTTGAATCGCTCGACCGTTTGCGGGGTGAGGGAGATTTCCGGCACGAGCACGATGGCGCCCCTGCCCCGTTCCAGCGCGGCTGCGATGGCCTGAAGGTAGACCTCGGTTTTGCCGCTGCCGGTGACGCCGTGGAGGAGGAAGACTCCGGGCGAAGCGGGGGCGCCGGGCCGGGCGTCCGGGGAGGGGTCGGACACCGCCGCGGGTCGGGGGGTCAGGCGGTCGAGCGCTTCCACGATGGCGCGCACGGCTTGGGACTGGGCCTCGTTGAGGGTGAGGGGCGTGGTGGGGAGGATCTGTTCACGGGCCCACGGGTCGCGTTCTTCGATCTGCGGGACGATTTCCACCAGTCCTTTGTCCTCGAGCCGGCGGATGGTGGCCACGTTGGCACCGGTCAGCTGCTGGAGTTCGGTCAGTGGCAGGGCCCGGCGTTCCTCGACCACGTGCAGGATTTCCTTCTGACGCGGGGAAAGTCGGGGGAGCGGCCCTTGGGGCGGGGTGAGCCTTACGTAGAGGCGCCGGCGCCAGTCGGCGTCCGGATGCCGCACCGCTCCGGGCAATACACTGCGAAAGGCGACCTCGGGCGGACAACAGTAGTATTCTGCGATCCAGCGGGCGAGTCGGAGGACGGTCGGCGTCACGAGGGAGGGTGTTGCAACGACGCGCAGAATGGGTTTGAGGTTGGGTGAAGGGGAATCTTTGGCGACTTCGGTCACCAGGCCGAAGGCCTTTCTGCGTCCCAGAGGCACCTCCACACGTGTGCCGGGCTTGATTTGGCCTTCCAATTCGGAGGGCACAAGGTAATCGAGCTCCCTGCCCAGGGCCACTTCGAGGATGACGCGGGCTACCATCGTGTGCGAGCCAGTGTGCAGGGCGAATCGAAGGGCGGCAATGAGGGCGTGAGGGGCGCGGGTATGTCCCCGATGGCAGGGGTGCGGTCCGGGTTGGGGACCGGATGTTCTTCCGGGTTGGGACGCGGGTCAGCCGGGCGGAGGCGGCTCGGTGCGGGCCAGGGCCGATTCCAGTTCCGGATTGGGGGGGAACCCGGCGGCGCGGGCCTTTTGGTAATGCCAGCGCGCCAGTTCGAGCAACGGGGGATCCCGGTGCAGGTAGAAAACGGCCAGGTTGTGGTGGGCGGCGGCGTAGCCGGGTTGGAGCAAAATGGCGCGGCGGAAGGCGGATTCAGCGGCGGCACGGTGTCCCTGATGGCTCAGGGCCAGGCCCAGGTAATTCTGGATTTCGGCATTGCGGGGATCCAATTCGGCGGCGCGGCTGAACTGGTTGAGGGCCTCGTCGTACCGGCCGGTCTGAAGAAGGACCTGGCCGAGCACCGACCGCACCCGGGCGTTGTCGGGGGCTTGTTCAAGAGCGGCTTCGGCATGAGTTCGGGCTTCGTCCGGCCGGTTTTGCCGGAGGCTGACCAGGGCGAGATTGGCGAGGGCGATCGGGTGCCGGGGCACCTGCTGAAGCACCTCGCGGCACAGACGGGCGGCCTCCTCGAGGTTGTCTTGATCGAAGGCGCGGCGGGCGCGTTCGAGGACGTCCTCAATTTCGCGCGGGTTGACCGCGGTGACGGGAGCGGGGACGGGGCTCGGTCCTATAGACGAGGGCGGTGAGGAGGGCTTGGCGGCAGCGGCGGGCAACAGGGTTGGTGCAGGCGCGCGCAGGAGGGCCAGTTCTTCCGGGGTGAACGGCACCGGATCGGCTTCCAGGGCGGCGAGGCGGGCGCGGAGGTTGGCGATGGTCTCGGTGCTTTCCCGCACGAGGGCGGTTTCGTTGCTCCGTGCCGTTACGAGTCGCTGTTCCAGGGCGGCGCGTTCGAGCCGCAGGATCTCGAGGTCGGACTGAAGGGTGGCCAGCCGGAGCCGGGCCTGACGCGATTCTTCGAGCGTGTTGGTCCGGGCGGCTGCATCGGCGGTGAGGTTGGCCAGTTGCTGTTTGAGCAAGGCATTTTCGGCGCGCAGGGTTTCGAGGGCTTCGGTCCGGGCACGAAGTTCTTCGAGACGGGCAAGCAAACGGGTCTTCTCCGTGGTGAGCTGTTGGCTCAGGTTTTCCTGTTCCCGAAGTTGCCGCTGGGTTTCAGACAGGGCTTGTTGGAGTTTGTCCAGGGCAGCCTTGTCGGCGGGGGTTGAGGTCAGGGCGGCCAGTTGCTGTTGGAGCCGTTCGTTTTCGCGTGCGAGGGCCTCGGCGCGGCCGGTTTGTTCGGCCAGGCGTTGCTGGAGCTGTTGAAGTTCCTGCTGGAGGGCGAGGACGTCGGGCGGGGCGGTCGGGGGTGTGGCAGGTTGCGCCCGCAGCGCGGCCAGTTCCTGCTCGAGCGCTGCGATGCGTTTGCGGGCCTGTTGGAGTTCCCGGGCGGCGGTGAGGCCGTGCGCGGTGAGCTGTTCTTCGGCGGCGGCCTTGTCGCGAGCGAGGCGGCGGGCAAGCTCGGTTTGCTCGGCCAGTTCACGCCGGGTTTGTTCAAGTTCGCGCTGGAGTTGCTGGATCTCGGCGGAGCGATCGGCTGCGGTGAGCCGCCGCTGTTGATCCTCGAGAGCTGCCTTGAGGAGGTCGCGCTCCTTTTCCAGGTCGCGGATGCGGGCCTCGGCACGGGCGAGTTCCCTGGGGTCGGTTGCGGCAGGCTGGACGGAAAGGGCTTCGCGAAGGCGGGCTTCCAAGAGGGCCTTGTCCGCCTGGAGTTGGGCCACCTGTTGCCGGAGGGATTCGATTTCGCGCAGCAGGGCCGGATCGGGCTCAGGTGTGGAGGGAGTGGGTGGAGCTGGGGAGGGCTCGGGCAGGGGCGTCGCAGGGCCCGCGGGCGAGGCGGCCGTGGCGCGGGCGATTTGTTCGGCGAGGTATTGGAGCCGGAATCGGACGATGCGCGGGTTCCAGTCGGGCCAGCTTTTTTCGAGTCGTTGCAGGGCCTCGCGGGCTTCGAGGTATTTGTTCAAGGCGGCTCGAGGTTGTCCCCGGGCCAACAGCCGGTCTCCCTCCTGGATGGTCGAATAGATGTGGACGTACTGCTGATCGGGTCCCTGTTGGGCAAGCCCCTTCATGGGCCCGAACAGCAGCCAGCACAGACAAAACCCCAACCAGAGGCGCCACATGACGGGTTCAGGCTACCTGTGGGGACCGCACGCCGGCAACTTTATTGCCGGGAACCCATGGTGCCGGGGAACCGTTCCGTGCCAACGGTGGCGTCACCGGAAGGCAGACAAAAGTGTGGGGTGATCCCCAAGCTGCAGGCGCAGGGTTTGTGCGGTCCCTGGAAGGTTTCGCCAGCCCCCCGGTTGGCCTCAAGTTGAGAGGCCCAGGGCGTGCAGGTCCTCCTCCAACATGCGGCGCAGTTTGTTGAGCGCCAGGTTTTGGAGCTGACGCACCCGCTCGCGGGTGACGCCGAACTTTCGGCCCACTTCTTCGAGGGTTTTCTCCGGTCCGCCATGCAGGCCGAACCGGTAACGCAAGATGGTGGCCTCACGTTCGGGGAGGCGGTTTACCAGCTCCAGGACCTTGGCCGCGGTGGTGCGGCGCTCGAGGATCTCGGCGGGGTTGGGCGAGGATTCGTCCGGGACCACCTCGCCCAGCCGGCTGCTGTCCTCGTCCCCCAGCGGAGCGTCCAGCGAAGCGGGACGCACTGCTGCCGATCGCAGCGCAGCGACCTTGCGCGGCGTGGTCTTGAGTTCCTGGGCCAGCTCCTCCTCGGTGGGTTCACGGCCGAGGGCCTCTTGCAATCGCAATTCGGCCAGCCGCATGTGGTAAATCTTGTCGGCCACGTGGACGGGCAGCCGGATGGTTTTGCCCTGGTTGGCCAGAGCACGACGGATGGATTGTTTGATCCACCACGAGCTGTAAGTGGAAAGCTTGCCCCCTTTGGCCGGGTCGAACCGTTCCACGGCTTTCATGAGGCCGATATTGCCCTCGTTGATGAGGTCCAGCAGCGGCAGACCCAGCCCCTCGTATTCGCGGGCGATTTTGACCACGAGCCGCAGGTTGGCGCGGATCATGTGTTCACGCGCTGCTTCGTCACCCTGCTTGATGCGGGCGGCCAGTTCCACCTCCTGCTCCGGGGTCAAGAGGGGTACCTGCCCGGCTTCGCGCATGTAGAGCGTGATCGCGCTGGCAGTCTCGTGGGGCAGGCCCTGGAGTTCCTCGGGGAGGTCGGGCGACCGGGGAACCACGGTCTCGTCGGTCGACGCAGTCGCAGCCGCCGAACCCGGGGCAGGTTCCGGTACGGTGGATTTGGGTTCCTGAGGGATCGGTTGAATGACCTGATTTTTCTTAGTGGTAGCGCTGGATTTGCGACTCCGATTGCGTACCTTTGCGGGCACAAGCCCTCGCGGCCGCACCTGACGGGCAGGACGCGCATTGGAGGCTGCCCTGGTTGAGCGCCCGGAGTTCTTTTTGTTGGTAACGATTCGCATTGCTGTGGACTCTATTGGGCTCGTGGACCGGTGGCCCAGTCACCACCACCACGACTACAAGATTCGATGGTTGCAGTCAATTTTTTGTTCAAATATTTTGTCGCTCGTGACGACAAAAAGCGTTGCACGGTCGTAACATATTCAACATGAGCTGGTTACATTCGGACTACCGCGGTCCCGGAGTCGGGCCGTGCAGGGCGGAGCATAGGATTTGTCTAACATTGCAGGGCGCCCGGGATGCGTTGGAGCCGGGGGGACCGCGCCTGCGGGGTTGAACAGTCGGGGCCGATCCGGGGCTGGGGCCCGGGCGTTGGAGCGTCCGGGGCGATCAGGGTGGGTGGGGCCGCAGGTCAAGGTGGGAGCGACATGGCAGGTGCTGAAGGGCTGAAACAATCGGGCCTGGAGAGGGTTGAGTCCGCATTGGACACGCCCTGTTACACGATTCGGGTGGTGGCGGAACGGACCGGTTTGAGTCCGCATGTGATTCGTGTGTGGGAAAAACGTTACGGTGCGGTTCAACCCCGTCGGACGGACTCGAGGCGGCGACTTTACACGGAGCGGGAGGTACAGCGGTTGCACTGGTTGGCCCGGGCCGTGGCGGCGGGGCATCCGATCGGTTGCATTGCGCGGTTGCCCGAGGATCGGTTGCAGCTCTTAGTGGAACCGGGCTCCAACGGAGACGTGGAGTCTCCGGCGGCGAAACCCGGCGGTGCCTGTGCGTTCGTCCAAGAGGCCCTGCAACGGGTGGAGGCGTTTGACGAGGCGGGGCTGAAGCGGGTGTTGAACCGGGCCCTGGTCACCGTCGGGCACAGGGGCTTTCTCTGTCGCGTGGCGACTGCGCTGATCGAGGAGGTGGGGTGCCGGTGGCGGGTGGGTACATTGATGGCGGCGCACGAGCATTTCCTGAGCGGCGTGTTGCGTGTGTTTTTGGGAGGGTTTGAGCCCCGGTTGCCGGCGCAGGCACCCCGGCTGGTGGTGGGGACGCCCTCCGGTCAGATGCATGAGCTGGGGGCCCTGCTGGCGGGTGCGGCCGCGGCGCAGGTGGGCTGGCGTGCGATCCAACTCGGGTGCAATCTGCCGGCTGCGGAGATTGCCGGGGCAGCCCTGCAAAGCGGGGCGCGGGCGGTGGCGTTAAGCATTGTGTATCCGGCCGATGACCCGCTGTTGCCGGAGGAACTGCGCCGGCTTCGCGAACTCTTGCCGGGCGCGGTGGCGGTTTTGGTGGGTGGGCGGGCGGCTCCGGCTTATCGGCCGGTTTTGGAGGAGATTCGGGCGATTGTGCGGAACGATCTCTGTTCCTTCTGTGACGCGCTGGATCAGTTGCGCCAGCCGCGCTGAGCCTACAGTGTCGAACCTGTCCAGGCCCTCCGGCCGGGCCGGTGCGAGGTTTTCACCCGGTCTGCGGCCGGATATGGTGGTGGACGTGGACACGGTAACATCGGAAGGGCCCGCCGACACGGAGGCGCTGGGCCGAGCCTGGGGTGGAGAAGTGGATCCCGGCTGGGTGATCTTGTTGTACGGGGAGCTTGGTGCGGGTAAGACCGTGTTGGTACGGGGTCTGGCCCGGGGCCTGGGCAGCCCGGCCCGGGTCCATTCGCCGACATTCAACCTGTTGCACGTGTACCGGGGCGGGCGTCTGCCTCTGTTTCATCTGGACCTGTATCGTCTGGACGGACCGGAGGCGGTGGTCAACGCGGGTTTGGAAGAGTATCTGGTGAACGAGGGGGTTACGGTCATTGAGTGGCCGGAACGGTTGGTTGGCACGGCCCCATGGCCGGCCTGGGCCCCGCTGCCGCGGCGGCTTCGCCGGGTGCACCTGGAGATTCTGGGGCCGAATCGGAGGCGGATCATTTATGAAGACGTTGGCCTGGGACTTCTCGGCTGAGCCGCGTTCGATGGCGCTGCTGGAGTGGCGTGGGGATGCGGAGCCGGTGGTTTGTGTGGAGATCGCGTTGGTGGGGGATCGTGCCGCCGCGGTGCTGGAAACGGCGGATCGGCTGCTGCGGGAGGCCGGCTGGGACCGGGGCGACATTGAGGCCCTGGCGGTGGGGCTGGGGCCGGGATCATACACCGGCATCCGCGCCGGACTGGCGATGGCGCAGGGCTGGCATCTCGCGCGGGGCGTATCCGTGTATGGGGCCAACAGCATGGACGCCATGGCCGGATGCGCGTGGGATCGAGGTTGGCGTGGAAAGCTTCGGGTGGTGGTGGACGGACAGCGTCGTGAACTCTACGTGGCGGGTTATGACCTCGGCCCCGGGGGTTGGGAGAAGGTCGAGCCTTTACGCTTGGAGTCCGTGGAGTCTCTACAGCGGGACGTGGACCGGGGGCACTGGCTCTGGGCCGGGCCCGAGGTAAGCCGCTGGTTTCCCGAAGGACGGGTGTTGGAACCTTCCGCCGGGTGGGTGGGTCGGCTGGCTTTGCGGGCCGGACCGGTGCCACCCGAGCAGTTGGAGCCGGTCTATTTGCGGCCGGTGCAGTTTGTGAAGACCGGGCCGGTGTGCGGGACATTGTCATGAAACCCTTGGAAGAGTGCCGACTGTACGCGTTTGTGGACACGGCCTACCTGGCGGGGCGCGATCCGGTGATGGTGGCGGAACAGCTTTGCGAGGGTGGTGCCGACCTAGTGCAATTGCGGGCCAAGGACCTCTCGGCCGGGCAGATCGAGGCGCTGGCGGAACGGATCCTGCCGGTGACGCGGGCCGCGGGGGTGGGGCTGGTGATTAACGATCACCCGGAGGTGGCGTTGCGGGTGGGGGCGGAGCTTTGCCACCTGGGGCAGGAGGATTTCTTTGACGCCGGACATCGGCACGTGTCGGAACTGCGTCCGCCGGGTTCGTCACTGCGGGTGGGACTCAGCACCCATGCACCGGAACAGGCGTTGCGGGCGGTGGCAGCCGGGGCGGATTATGTTGCCGTGGGACCGGTGTATCCGACGGGCACGAAGCCGGGCGCACGTCCGGTGACGCTCGCGTATGTGCGTTGGGCGGCCGAACACCTGCAGGTGCCCTGGTTTGCCATTGGTGGGATCACGCTGGAGAACGTGGAGGAGGTGTTGGCCGCCGGGGCAAGGCGGATTTGCGTGGTGTCGGCGATTCTGCGTGCGCCGGACGTGGCGGAAGCGTGTCGGCGGTTTCGATGGCATTTGGATCGGGCCGGGCGGGTTCCTTGACAGTCCGGGCACGGCTTCTATAGTTCGGGCATCATGGGGTCTTTGACTTCATCGTCCGAGAAAGCCGAGGGCGGCGGTAGTCGCCGCGCGGGATGGAAGGAATTCACCAGTCCGGGTCGGGGTCCGTGGCGGGATGTGCCCGCGGAGGAGTGGGAGGATTGGCGCTGGCAGTTGCGTCATCGAATCACCTCGTTGGAACAACTGGAACGGTTGTTGCCCACGTTGACCCCGGAGGAACGTGCCGGGACCCTGCTGGCCAACCGCAAACTGGCCCTGGGCATCACGCCCTACTTCTTCAACCTCATTGACCCGTCCGACGAGTATTGTCCCATCCGGCGTCAGGTGATTCCGCGGATTGAAGAGACCCGGACGGCGCCCTGGGAAATGTCCGACCCCTGCGGTGAAGAAGCGCACATGCCCGTACCGGGGCTGGTGCATCGGTATCCGGATCGGGTGCTGTTTCTGGTGACCGACCGGTGCGCCTCCTATTGCCGGTATTGCACCCGCTCGCGGATGGTCAGCAACGCCAGCGGGTATGATTTCCATCCGCAGTTCGACCGGCAGATCGACTACATCCGGCGCCATCCCGAGGTGCGGGACGTGCTGTTGAGCGGCGGCGATCCGCTGCTGTTGAGCGACGAAAAGCTGGGCGAACTGTTGTCGGCCCTCCGGAGCATTCCGCATGTGGAACTGCTTCGGATCGGCACCCGGATTCCGATATTTCTGCCCCAGCGGATCACACCCGGGCTGTGTGAGATCCTGCGGCGCCATCATCCCCTGTTCATCAGCGTGCACACCAATCATCCGCGGGAACTGACGCTGGAGGCCAGGGCGGCCCTGGAACGGCTTGCCGACGCGGGCATCCCGCTCGGGAACCAGTCCGTCCTGTTACGTCACGTGAACGACGACCCGGAGGTGATGCTGGCCCTGGTACAAAAGCTTCTGATGTGCCGGGTCCGGCCCTACTATCTTTATCAGTGCGACCTGATTGCCGGCTCGGCGCACTTGCGCACCAGCGTCCGACGCGGCCTGGAAATCATGCAGCGGCTGCGCGGTTTCACTACCGGGTATGCCGTGCCGACCTACGTGATTGATGCCCCGGGAGGTGGCGGCAAGGTGCCCATCACACCCGAATACGTGGTGGAACACACGGACGACCGCATCGTGTTGCGGAATTACCTGGGCGAGTGGTACGAGTATCCGGAGGTGCCGGACAGCCCGGTGCCGGCGGTGCACCGGGCGACCTGCTGTGCGCCCGGGACCGTGTGAGGATGAGCCCTCGGCCGTGGTCCGGCCGGGGCCCGGGGCCCGGTTCGGCAGGTCGGTTTTGTATTTCCCGGATTTTCGAGTTGGTTCATCGTACATCGCCATGGGCAAGGGGAAACGTCGTGAGGCGCGGGAACGCGCCGTGCAGTTTTTGTTCCAGTACGATTTGAATCCTCCGGAGGACTTGGAGGAGGCGTTGCGGGAGTTTTGGGAAACGCAGCGCATGGCGGCTCATGCCGACTCCACCAGCCCGACGTGGGGCCAGGCCACGGAACCTCCGCCGCCCACGGCCGAGGAGATCGAGATCCGCGAGTTTGCCGAGCCCTTGATCCGCGGGACCCTCGCACACCGGGATGAGATTGACGCGAAGATCCGGCAATATGCCAGGAATTGGGACCTTCACCGGATGGCGGTCGTGGACCGCAACGTCATGCGGCTGGCCATCTACGAGATGTTGTATCGCGAGGACATCCCGCCGGTGGTGAGCATCAACGAGGCGGTGGATATCGCGAAAAAGTACTCCACCCCGGAAAGCGGGAAGTTTGTCAACGGCATCCTCGACCGCATCAAGAGCGACCTGATGCGGCCGGCCCGGACGGCGGCCGGTGGATGATCCGCAGTCCCGGGCGCGCGGGTGGATCGTTGATTGGATCCGGTGTTTGCCGACCTGCATTTGCACACCCGGTTTTCGGACGGAACCTTTGCGCCGGAGGAACTGGCGCAGGAGGCGCACCGGTTGGGTTTTGTCTGCGTGGCCATTACGGATCACGACACGGTCGAGGGTTGCCCGGCCATGGCCCGGGCCTGCGCCGCACTGGGGCTGCAGTTCATTCCCGGGGTGGAACTCACCGCGGAATTTGAAGGGCAGGAGATCCATATCCTGGGCTACGGGTTCGACCCGGACGACCCGCCGTTTCTTGAGGCGATGAAGCGTTTTCAGGCCGTGCGCCAGCAACGCATCCGCGACATGGTGGCCCGTCTGAACGAACTGAACATCCCTTTGGAGGCCGACCGTGTGTTCGCGCTGGCCAATTGTCGCTCGCCGGGCCGACCGCATGTGGCCAGGGCCCTTGTGGAGGCGGGGTTCTGCCGGGATTTGGACGAGGCCTTTGAAAGGTTCCTGAAAAAGCATCGCCCGGCCTGGGTGCCGAAAAGTCGCATCTCGGCCGGAGACGCGATTGCCCTGTTGCACCGCGCCGGAGGCGTTGCCGTGCTGGCCCACCCGGGACTCTACTACGCGGATCCACTCCTCCCGGAGCTGGTCCGCGCCGGTCTGGACGGCCTGGAGTGCTTTCACACCAAGCACTCGCCATCGGTGACGGATCATTACCTTTCGATGGCGGCGCGGTACGGGTTACTGGTCACCGGCGGCTCGGATTGCCATGGCTACAACAAGGGCCAGCCTCTCATCGGTTCCATCCGTCTGGCCCCGGAGTTTGTGACTCGCTTGCAGGCGCGGATCCGGGAACGCGCCGCCGCCCGCAAGCACCAGCCCGATACAGCCATTCCATGAAGGGACTGTTCGCCAAGTTCAAGGCCGGCTTGCAAAAAACCCACAGCAAGCTGGTCCACGAAATCAAACGCATCCTCTCCCGCTCGCCGCGGCTGGATGCAACCACACTGGAGGAACTGGAGCAGGCGCTGCTGGCGGCCGACTTCGGCGTGGCAACCACGCAGGAGATCGTCGAGGCCGTGCGCCGGGCGTACGAAACCCAGGGCCCGGCCGGGCTCGACGTGGCAGCCATTGCCGAGCGTGAGGTGGCGCGCATCCTTGCCAGCCCGCGCACGGAACTGCGCAAAGCCGCCCACATGACCACGGTCGTGTCGCTGGTGGGTGTCAACGGGACGGGGAAAACCACCACGGCGGCCAAACTTGCGCATGCCGTGCGCCAGCAGGGACACACCGCCCTGCTGGCCGCCTGCGACACCTTCCGCGCCGCCGCCATCGAGCAGCTGAAACTCTGGGGCCAGCGCCTGGGTGTGGAGGTGGTGGCGGGCGCGTACGGTGCCGACCCGGCAGCGGTGGCACACGACGCGGTGGCCGCAGCCCGGGCACGGGGCATTGACTACGTGTTTCTGGACACCGCCGGCCGCCTGCACACCAAACACAATCTGATGCAGGAGCTGCAAAAGGTGCATCGCGTGGTGGGCCGCCAGGTGCCCGGAGCCCCCCACGAGGTCCTCCTGGTGGTGGATGCCCCCACCGGAATGAACGCGCTCCAGCAAGCCCGCGAGTTCCACAAGGCCGTGCCCCTGACCGGACTGGTGGTGACCAAACTGGACGGCACCAGCAAAGGCGGCATGGTCGTGGCCATCCAGCGCGAGCTGGGTGTCCCGGTGAAATTCATCGGTCTGGGCGAGCAACCGGACGATTTGCAACCATTCGACCCCGAACAGTTCGCCCGGGCCCTGTTCGCCGAGTCCTGACACCGGACTCCGCCGCGGCAACGCCAGGCGGGGTGCCGGGCATAAGCCCGGCCATGGGGCGTTTCCCGGCCGCAATGACCCCCGCCCCGGTAACGCCCCGCTGACCGGCCTTGTGACCGGAAGCCGGTGCGCCGTGCTTCCGGCACACCGTGCCCGGGAGCCTTCCTTCCCTCCGTCGTTGACAGGCCCGCCCGCAGCCCTGATGCTGCGGCTTGTGAAAACAGCAGTCGGGCACACGGGTTCTTCACCTCTCCAGGTTGGATACGTTGCGGTTGTCTGGTTCCTGACCGGACTGGGTTTGCTCCGGGCCGCCGAGCCCATCCGACCGCAACAACGAACCGAGTTGTTCAACGGCCGCGACTTCACTGGCTGGCACTTGTTTGTCCCCGGCGGCGATCCCACCAACACCTGGTCGGTGCGCAACGGAGTGATCCATTGCACGGGCAAACCCGCCGGTTACATCCGGACCGTGGACGCCTACCAGGACTACAAACTCACCGTGGAATGGCGTTTCCTCAAAGCCGGGAACACGGGCGTGCTGCTGCACATGAGCGGGCCCGACCAGGTTTGGCCCCGGAGCATCGAGGCCCAGGGCCAGCACGGAAACCAGGGAGATTTTTGGGTGATCGGCGGGACCGACTTCAAGGAACACCGGGGTCGGGCCGAACGCCGCGTCCCCAAACAGGGGCCGTCCCGCGAAAACCCCGTCGGCGAGTGGAACACGTACGAAATCGTGTGCAAAGGCGACACCATCCGGGTCTACGTCAACGGCCATCTCATGAACCAGGCGACCGAGTGCAACGTGACCTCCGGCCACATCTGCATCCAGAGCGAGGGCGGTGAATTCGAGGTGCGCCGGATCACCCTCGAACCGGTGGAGTGATGCGTCGGCTGACGGCGGGCCAACGCCCGATCCGGGAACCGGTCAGGAAATCTGTCCGTTGAGGGCCACCACTCCCTCAACCCACGTTGGGGACGCGGTTGCGGATCGGGACCGGCCCAGCCGCATGGCACGGTAGGCGGTGGGCGTCATGCCGGTGTAGCGCTTGAAACTCCGGTTGAAATGCGGAATCGAGCCGAACCCGACGGCAGACGCCACTTCGCTGACGGACAAGGACGGGTTCAACAGCAAATCCTTGGCACGTTCCAGCCGCACCCGGGTCAGGTACTGCGTGAAGGTCATGCCCATGGTGCGATGAAACAATTTGCAGAAGTAGTACGGACTCAAATTCACGCGCCGGGCCACCTCCCGCAGGGGCAACCGCTCCCGATGATGCTCCTTGATGTAGGCCAATGCCTGCGCCAGCGCACAGGGTTGGCCCTGCCGATCCGCCAGAATCCGGCGACTGGCAAGGTCCCCGAGATGCTCCGCATAAATCCGCAGCAGGCGTGCCACCGCCTCCACCTGATGCCCTTCCAGGACCACCAGGTTCGCCATCGCCTCCGCCATGGCCTCCGGCGTCACCGCTGCACCCCAACTCCGCAACTGCGCGGACGCGGCCTCCAGCTCCCCGGGATCCGGCCGCCGCACCAACAGCCGGTTCGTGTGCAGCATGGCCACCGGCTCCCCACATACCCGCACCGGCACCGCCAGCACGGTCAAACCAGCCACACAACAGAACGGCTCGACCTGCTGTCCCGACTCCAGCGCCTGCCGCAGCTGTGCCTGTTTTTGCGCGCACAATGCACGCCCCGCCTCCGTACTTACGACCCACTGACACACGGGGTTGTCCAGCGGCAGCGTCCCCACCCCCTCCGCCAGAACCGGTAAGGGCCGTAACACCACGCGCAGACCGGTCGCCTGATGAAACGCATTTTCAAACCCCTGCGCCTCATGCACCTGCAGCAACAGCCGGAAAGCCTGTTCCTGTGAGCAGCCACCCATAAGACTTCGTTCTGTCACAGCATCGTCCCATCACACAAGCTGAACGTCAAGGCGAAGTTCCCGGCCTGGAGGGCGGTGGTGCAGCCCGTGCCATGAAGGGCGGTGACCCATGCACGGACTCCATTGGGGACCGGTCAACCGCACCCGTACCGGCACCGTGAACGGTGCCCTGCCCCGAATCCGACAGGCTTGTAGCAGTTACCAACGACGCCATGGCAGGCCTGCAGGGAAATCCGGCGGCCGCCGGCCCAATGCCCGGTCAGGGGCAGTCGACCCATGCCTGGCCGCCCATAAATACCCGCGGAAAAGCGAAAGGGAGTCGCGCCTCCACCGGCCCTCGGGCCTCGTTGAAGGGTCAGGTGCCCTTGGACGGGGTTGCGTCCCAAGATGGGCAACCGACCGCGCGGGTGGAGGGCGGTGATAAATGTCCCAAGGTGGGTTATGAATGCCAGCCTGGCGGCATGCCCCTCGTTGGGGAACAAGCAGACTCCTGAGCAGCGTCCCCTGAATCGCTTCCAGCCCCACCAAGGTGCCCACCCGGGGCGGGGCCGGCCGCTTTAGGGTTAGCCCCGGTTGGCCGGCGCGGCCCCGGGGTCCGATCGCAACCCCCGCAGGATGGCCACACCGCTGGAGGTGCCGATCCGGTCCGCGCCCGCCTCGATCATGGCCAACGCCGTTGCCGTATCCCGGATTCCGCCCGAGGCCTTGATCCCCAGACGGTCCCCCACGGTTTCCCGCAACAGTCTCACATCCTCCACCGTTGCGCCGGCGGGGCCAAATCCGGTGGAGGTTTTGACGAACCGCGCTCCCGAATCGAGCACCAGTTCGCACGCCCGGATTTTTTCCTCGCGACTGAGCAGGCAGGTCTCCAGGATCACTTTCACCGGACGTTCGTCGGCGGCTTCCACCACGTCCCGCAACTCCCGAAGCAGGCGCTTGTACTCGCCGTCTTTGAGGAGGCCGACGTTCATCACCATGTCGATCTCATGGGCACCGTCATCCACGGCCGCCTCGGTCTCAAACCGCTTCACATCGGCGCTTGCCGCGCCCAACGGAAAACCCACGACGGCCACCACCCGAACGTCCGTTTCCTCCAGGCAGTACGCGGCCAACTCCACCCGGGACCCATTCACACACACGCCGTAAAAACCATGGGTTCGCGCCTCCTCGCAAAGCCTTTCGATCTGCGCACGGGTCGCATCCGGTCGCAACAGCGTGTGCTCAATGTACCTGGCCAGCTCCGGCCCCGTCAGGTTGCCAACCCTGTTTTCCATGCGAGAAAGGTGAAACACCCACCTTCGCCCGCCAAGCGGAATCACGGCTGTGGAGCCCTTGTACAACCCCGCCAAAAGCCGGCCAGGTTCAGCCCCACCACACCCCTTGGCTCGTGTGCCACAAGAGCACACACCCGGATTTAACCTGTGCCATTGCGTCTCGCCTGACACACTTTCCGGTTGGATCGTTAGGTGGCTGGAGTGTGGCAAGTGATTGATCATCAGTTGGATAACGAAATTTTGCCCTGGTTGGCATCAGGCTAGCTCAAAGCCAAGTGCGCAAAACGCCATTGAGGGCGGCAACGGTAGGAGGATTTGTTTATGGCGAAAGTTTTGGGAATTGACCTGGGCACGACCAACTCGTGCATGGCAGTGATGGAAGGGGGCGAGCCGGTGGTGTTGGAGAACTCGGAAGGCCGGCGCGTTACGCCCTCGGTGGTGGCTTTTACAAAGGACGGGGAACGGCTGGTGGGCGACGCAGCCAAGCGGCAGGCGATCACCAACCCACGCAACACCATTTACTCCATCAAGCGGTTCATGGGCCGCAAGTTCAGCGAGGTTCAGGAGGAGATCAAACGCGTCCCCTACAAGGTCATCGAGGGCCCCAACGGTGATGCGTGGGTGGAGGTTGAGGTTGGCGGTAAGGTCAAGCAGTACAGCCCGCAGGAGATCTCGGCCATGATCCTGCAGAAGCTCAAGGCCGACGCCGAGATGCGCCTGGGCGAAAAGATCACGCAAGCGGTCATCACGGTGCCGGCCTACTTCAATGACGCCCAGCGGCAGGCGACCAAGGACGCGGGCCGAATTGCCGGGTTGGAAGTCCTGCGCATTATCAACGAGCCCACCGCGGCCTCACTGGCCTACGGCTTGGACAAGAAGAAGGACGAGGTCATTGCCGTGTACGACCTGGGCGGTGGCACCTTCGACATTTCGGTCCTGGAAATCGGCGACGGGGTGTTCGAGGTAAAGGCCACCAACGGTGACACGCACCTCGGCGGCGACGACTGGGACAACCGCATCATGGACTGGATCCTGGAGGAGTTCCGCAAGGAGCACGGCATTGACCTGCGCAAGCAGCCCGATGCCCTCCAACGGATCAAGGAAGAGGCGGAGAAGGCGAAGATCGCACTCAGCTCGACCCTGGTGTACGAGATCAACCTGCCCTTCATCACCGCCGATGCGAGCGGCCCGAAACACATTCACATGAAGCTGACCCGGGCCAAGATGGAGCAGCTTTGCGAGGATTTGTTCGAGCGGACGGTCGGCCCGGTTCAAGCCTGCCTGCGGGATGCGGGTTTGAAGCCCGAGGACGTGGACGAGCTGGTGCTGGTCGGCGGCATGACCCGCATGCCCAAGGTGGTGGAGACGGCCCGACGGCTGATTGGCAAGGACCCGCACCAGGGCGTCAATCCGGACGAGGTGGTCGCCGTGGGTGCGGCCATTCAGGGCGGCGTGCTCAAGGGTGAGGTAAAGGACGTTCTACTTCTGGACGTCACGCCCCTGTCGCTGGGCATTGAAACCCTGGGTGGCGTGTTTACCAAACTCATCGAGCGCAACACCACCATTCCCACGCGCAAGTCGGAGATCTTCTCCACCGCCAGCGACAATCAGACCAGCGTGGAAATCCACGTGTTGCAGGGGGAGCGTCCGATGGCCCGGGACAACAAGACGATCGGGCGCTTCACCCTGACGGACATTCCACCCGCACCCCGCGGAGTACCTCAGATCGAAGTCACCTTCGACATCGACGCCAACGGCATCCTGCACGTCAGCGCCAAGGACCTCGGCACCGGCAAGGAACAGAAGATCACCATCACCGCCAGCAGCGGCCTTACCAAGGAGGAGGTGGAACGGATGCGCAAGGAGGCCGAGCTGCATGCCGAGGAGGACCGCCGGCGCCGGGAGGCGGCCGAGGCGCGCAACGAGGCCGACAACGCGGTGTACCGCTCGGAAAAATTCCTGCGCGAAAACGGCGACAAGATCAGTGCGGCGGACCGGGAACGGATCGAACGCGCGGTGCAGGCGGTCAAGGACGCCCTGAAGAACGAGGAAGCCGCGCCCATCCGGGCCGCCACGGAGAAACTCATGGAGGTCTGGCAGTCGGTGAGCGAGGCCCTGTATCGATCGGCCGCCGAGCGTGCCCGTGCCGGCAGGGCTTCGTCGGGCGAGTCGGCCCGTGAAAGTCGGCAGGAATCGTCCTCGAAGAAGGGTGGCGAGGAAGGGCCGGTCATCGACGCCGAGGTTGTGGATGACAAGGACCGGAAGTGAACGGTTTTCCCGGCTGCTCCGGCCGGTGGATCGGAGGGTCCGCCGGTCCGGGGGCTGCCCGCGGAGGGCAGTCGCGGAGCTTGGCCCGTCGCCGGGTTGCGACGGGCGCAGATGCGGGCAAACCCAGGAAACAGCGTAACGATCGAAACAAGGAACTATGGCACTGAACATCAAACCACTCGGCGACCGGGTGTTGATCGAGCCGGTCGAGGAGAAGGAAGTCAAGAAGGGCGGGATCATTATTCCTGACACCGCCAAGGAGAAACCCCAGGAGGGCATTGTCCGTGCACTCGGCACGGGCAAACTCGATGAGAATGGCAAACGAATCCCCTTCGAGGTCAAGGTCGGTGACCGGGTGCTCGTCAGCAAGTACGGCGGCACGGAGATCAAGGTGGATGACAAGGAGTACAAGCTGATGAGCTCCGACGACCTGCTGGCGATTCTCGAATAAGGTGGATTCTGCAAAAACGCGAGTTGAATACAACCAGGGATCACAACTATGGCAGCCAAACAACTACTCTTTGACGAGGCCGCGCGCATGGCCATCCTGCGCGGCGTGACCAAACTCTCCAAGGCCGTCACCGCCACGCTCGGCCCCAAGGGCCGCAACGTGGTGATTGACAAGAAGTTCGGTTCCCCCACGGTCACCAAGGACGGTGTCACCGTGGCCAAGGAGATCGAGTTGGAGGACCCCTATGAAAACATGGGGGCCCAGATGGTCCGTGAGGTGGCCAGCAAGACCAGCGACGCCGCCGGTGATGGTACCACCACGGCGACCGTGCTGGCCGAGGCCATCTATCGCGAGGGCCTGAAATTCGTCACCTCGGGCGCCAACCCGATCGGCATCCAGCGCGGCATCCAGAAGGCCGTGGACGCCGCCGTGGCGCACCTGGAGAAACTGGCCAAGAAGGTCAAGGACAAGGAGGAAATCAAGCAGGTGGCCACCGTCTCGGCCAACTGGGACACCGCCATCGGCGAAATCATCGCCGATGCCATGGACAAGGTCGGCAAGGACGGCACCATCACCGTCGAGGAGGCCAAGTCCATCGAGACCACGCTCGAAGTCGTCGAAGGCATGCAGTTCGACAAGGGCTATCTGTCGCCCTACTTCATCACCAATGCCGAGACGATGGAGTGCAAGCTCGAGGA
The DNA here is from genome assembly GCF_011044775.1 of Limisphaera ngatamarikiensis. NCBI lineage: Bacteria > Pseudomonadati > Verrucomicrobiota > Verrucomicrobiia > Limisphaerales > Limisphaeraceae > Limisphaera > Limisphaera ngatamarikiensis. The sequence goes on from NZ_JAAKYA010000096.1 coordinate 30,043, forward strand.
CGCCTACATCCTCGTGTATGAGAAGAAGATCAGCAGCCTGAAGGACATCCTGCCGCTGTTGGAGAAGGTGGCCAAGGCCGGCAAGCCGCTGCTGATCATCGCCGAGGAGGTCGAGGGCGAGGCGCTGGCCACGCTGGTGGTCAACAAGCTGCGTGGCACGCTGCAATGCTGCGCGGTCAAGGCGCCCGGCTTCGGCGATCGTCGCAAGGCCATGTGCGAGGACATTGCCATCCTGACGGGTGGCAAGTTCATCAGCGAGGATCTGGGCATCAAGCTGGAGAACGTCGAGCTGAGCGACCTGGGCCGGGCCAAGACGGTCATCGTGGACAAGGAAAACACCACCATCGTTGAGGGCCACGGCAAACCCTCCGAAATCCAGGGCCGGGTCAACCAGATCCGTCGCCAGATCGAGGAGACCACCTCGGACTATGACCGGGAGAAGCTGCAGGAGCGGCTGGCCAAGCTGGCCGGTGGGGTGGCGGTGATCCATGTGGGCGCGGCCACCGAGACCGAGATGAAGGAAAAGAAGGCCCGCGTGGAGGACGCCCTGCACGCCACCCGGGCCGCCGTCGAGGAAGGGATCGTGCCCGGCGGTGGTGTGGCCCTGCTGCGTTGCCTGCCGGCCATCAACGCCGTCGAGCCCGCCAACGAGGACGAGAAGATCGGCATCGACATTGTCAAACGTGCCATCGAAGCCCCGTTGCGCGAGCTGGCCAACAACGCCGGCGTTGAGGGCTCCGTCATCGTTGAGGAGGTCAAACGCCGGAAGGGCAACGAAGGGTACAACGTCGTCACCGGCCAGTACGAGGACCTCGTCAAAGCCGGTGTGGTGGATCCCAAGAAGGTCACCCGCACCGCCCTGCAGAACGCGGCCTCGATCGCCGGTCTGCTCCTGACCACCGAGTGCCTCATCACCGAAATCCCCGAGAAGGAGAAGAAGGGATCCAAGGGGCACGGTGACATGAGCGACATGGACTACTAAGCCGAGTCCTGCATCGGCAAGGTTTCCTTCAGGGGACCGGCTCGGGCCGGTCCCTCTTTTTTGTGACCCGCTCGCGTTTTTTTGTAACCCTGCAGGGGCGCAGACGCGTAGGTTCGGGTGCTATGAAAACGACCAAACCAAACAACCTCGTGAGTCTCGTGCGGTTGCCCCCCCGGCCCCGGTCGGGGAACCCAACCTGGCGACGATTACTGACGGGCGCGGGCCTGGCTCTCGGCTTGACCGCGTCGTCCGCCGCCCCCTTGCAACCCGCTGATGTCCCGCGGGAGGTGGCCTGGGTGCTACATTGGGACCTGGATGGGTTCCGTCAGACCACGCTGGGCCGACACATCCTGACCGAATTGGAACAGGAACAGCACCGGAAGAAGCTGGAGGCCTTCAGGGCCATGTTTCGGTTCGATCCACGAAGCGATCTGCACGGCCTCACGCTCTACAGCGTCGGCCAGGCACAGGAAGACGGCGTCCTGCTCGTGTACGCCGACGTGGACGCCGCCCAGCTGACCGCACTGGCACAGGGCGCCAAGGACCACCAGACGCTGCAGCATCGCAACCACACCATCCACCACTGGATCGATGAGAAACGACCGCCCAGGGACGGTGTGCCCGCGCGAACCTATGCGGCCATTTATCAGAGTCGGGTCGTCATCTTTGGCCAGCGACCCGACCGCGTTGGCGAAGCCCTTGATGTCCTGGATCGTCAGCAACCCAGCCTGCTCATGAACCCACGCATGGCCGGTGCGATCCCCCAGGGTGCCTTTCTGGTGGGGCTGGCGCGTCAGGGCGCCATGCCGGGTCAGGACCCGCAGGCAGCCGTCCTCCGTCAAAGCCGCCTGACGCAGCTGGCCTTGAGCGAGTCGGAGAACCACATTCAGGGCAGGCTCGGTTTGGAAACCGACAATGAAGAAACCGCCACCCAGGTGGAGAACATTGTACGGGGGCTGATCGGCCTGCTGGCGTTGCAACAGGATCGGCCCGATGCGCAATGGCTGGCCCGCGCACTGGAGGTGGAACGGAATGGCGCCACGGTCACCCTCAGGTTGAAACTGCCGGCGTCGGAAATCCTGAACCGCCTTCGAACCGCCGCCGGTAACCGGGCCTCCGCAGGCGCACTCAACTGATCGGTGTCGGGGTGAAAAGCCCGCCTTCGCGGGCATCCCACCCGCGCCGGCACCGGCCCCTCCCCGGGAGGGGCCCGCACAGTGATGCAGGAACTGGAAACCTGGCCAGACGAACGCTTGGCCGCCCATGCGCAGGCCGGGCACCTGGAGGCTTTTGACGAGCTGGTCCGGCGCCATCACGCCCGCGTTTGGAGATTCCTGTACACCTGCTGTCGGGACAGTCACACCGCGGCGGATCTGACCCAGGAAACTTTTGTGACCGCATACCGGCAGTTGTCCAGGTTTGATCCCGGGCGGGCCTGGGTCCCCTGGTTGTTCACTCTGGCGCGCAACAAGTGGCGCGATTTCCTGCGGAGACGACCGCCCGCAGCAGATGAACTCAGCGACTCGTTACCCGATCTGCACCGGACGCCCGACGAGCAAACCGCGCGTCAGGAGCTCTGGAGCGACCTGTGGTCCTGGGCTGCGAGGCATCTGCCCCCGAAACAGTTCCAGGTTTTGTGGCACCGGTACCATGAGGACCTCCCCTGCGGGGAGATTGCCAGCACCCTGGGCCTGACCGAAATTCATGTGAAGGTTTTGCTGTTTCGAGCGCGCCAGGCGCTCGCACGGGCGTGGAAAACGCGCGCAGCCCCGGGTTCTCAAAGCCGCGAGGTATCGTGGACCGCCACGGAGAGGGCGTGGCCGGTTTCCACAACCGCACAAACCGCCGGTGCAACCCCGGCCAAACCCGATCCGAACCCATGAACCGCTGGTGGAAACTCTATCAGATCACGAGCCGATGGGACCTTCCCCCCGGCAATCCACCCCCCTTGCCCGAGCCGGCCGACAAGGCTCCGGTGGAACCGGACCTGTGCGCACTCCGGCAGGTCCACGAAACTTTGCTCCGCCAAGTCCCTCCGGCACCGGATCCACCGGCCGATCTGCCGACGAAAATCTCCGAAGCTGTTCGCCGGGCCCAACACCCATGTGCTGTCCCCCCGGAGCGAGCCCTCCGCATCCCGTGGCGTTGGGTCTGGGTCCCCGTCGGGTGTATCCTTCTGATCTCGGCAATGGCATGGTTGCGGAATCAGCCGCGAGAACTGCAGAACCCCATCTTTACCGAACATCCCCACGTTTGGATCAGTGAGGCCCAGCTCCAGGCCCAGGCGTGGGCCCGCGAAGTGTTCGAGCCCGACCTGGCCCGATTGCAGGAGGAATGGGACCGGACCCGCGAGGAAGTGCGCATGCTGGCAGCGCACGTCTGGGCAAGTGTTCCCTGAAACCTGCCGGCCGTCCCGCTTCGAGTTCCCGGGACTTCCATGTCACAAGGTTCGACCCTTAAACCAGAGCCGGCGGATTGCCTCCGGCCAGGCGTAACTGCCCGGCTTCAACACCAACGCCGGCCCTGACCCGTCAGGCCCGCACAGTTCCACCACGCCGGGAGCCCATTCCTTTTGAATCCGCCATCGGTCCCATGAAAATTCATCCAGCAGGGCCGCGGCCGTGGCGCCGCCCTCCACCAGCACCAGATCCGGCGTTTCCCTCTCGCAAACCACCCGGGCAGCACGAGCCAACAAGTCCAGCCATACCGACGGCTGGTCTCCCAGGGACGCCGCCCGGGCGGGCTCACCCAGGCACAGCATGGCCCGACCCTCAGCGGCCAGGCCATTTGCGCAAGCCCGCCCAACTCGATCCGCCACACTCGCCAAATCCCCGAGGTCGGTCTCATCCCCAGAAAACACACATTCCACGGGAACCCCGGCCCGCCCGCACTGTTGGCGCCATTCTCGTGCACGCGGACTGGCCGTGCCCGAGACAAGCAACACGCGCCGGATCGTCGCAGGCGTCGTGAGCTTCTGACACGTGACTCCAATCCGACCGGAGAGGGCCTCGCTTCGGGTGGCATGTTCAGGTCGCGGAGGCAACCAGCGATCCAAGAGCGCGCGAAAGAAGTCCAGTCCACCCGCCGGCAGCGTCTCTTCACCCCACCGGGCGGCCCACCGGGCCACGTCCGCCTCCGATCCCGCCTGTGCGATCACAATTCCACTGGCGGGCAAAGGTTCGTCCAAACCGGCCAGGCGCACTTGCACGCCCTCCATGCGTCCCACCAGGGCCAGGACATCGGACGTCACGCGCGGGTGCACCGGGTCGCGGGCAAATTCCGTCCGGTCCAGCGGCACGCCCCCGATGAAGTAATGACCGTCCCGGATGGTCCGGCCCCGCGAGGGATTGGCCGGCAACAGCAGCACGTTCCGGAACCCCAATGCGCTTCGCACCGCTTCGACTTCCGCCAACACCGGGCCGCGCAAAACCGAGTCCACCTTTTTGTACACCCGCAGCCCGGCACGCCCCGCCCACGGGGCAACCCCCTCCCGAACCCGGGCCGCCGCATCGCCCGGGGGCAAATCCCGCGTACGGGTGTCCAGGCATAGCACGTCGGCATCTTCCGGCCAGGGCGGCTGCCGCACCCACCAGGCAGACAGGCCGCGCGCCACGGCCGCACCGCCCAGCTCGGCAGCACCGGTCAGGTCATCCGCAACCACCAGGATCATGTCGCCCCGCTCGTTGCCAGTCGCGCAGCCACGCGCAATGCGGCTCGCAGACTCTCATTGCGGGCCCTACCCTGCCACGCAATGTCAAAGGCCGTCCCGTGGTCCACCGACGTGCGCACGATGGGCAGGCCCAACGTCACGTTCACGCCGCTGTCGAAGGCCAGCATTTTGAACGGGATGTGTCCTTGATCGTGATACATGGCGACCCACGCATCGTAGCGCGTGCGCAGAAACGGCACAAACGCCGTGTCCGGCGGAAGCGGGCCCTCCACCTGCCAACCCCGGCGCCGGGCCTCTTCCACCGCCGGTTGGATGAATCGCTCCTCTTCTCCGCGCCCGAACAAACCGTTCTCGCCCGCGTGCGGATTCAACCCGCAAACCGCAAGGCGGGGCTCGCGGCCCAGCAGACGCCGGCACGCCCCGCCGGTCAGTTCGATCACGTCCAGGATGCGCTCGACACTCAGGCGCCCGGGCACCTCCGCCAAGCCGATGTGAGTAGTGACCATGCTCACGATTAGCGCCTCACTCCAGAGCATCATGCAGGTTCGTTGCGCACCGGTGAGGGCGGTGAAGATCTCCGTGTGTCCCGGATAGGGTACCCCGGCGCGGCGGAGGGCCACCTTGTGCACCGGCAGGGTCACCACACCGTCGACCTGCCGCGCCAGCGCACTGCGAATGGCCTGTTCGATGTAGACCCATGCGGCACGGCCACACGCGGCTGAGATCTCCCCCGGCAGCCAGTCCGTGTCCCCGGGCACACCGCAATCCACGACAAGAGGAACGGTGGGCCGACCCCGTGCAGGCCAGGCTTCCATGGGCACACGATCCCACGGGAGGCGTCCCAATCCAGCCGCCTCCAGCCGTGCCAGCACACCCTGCCCGGCAAATAGGACCGGAACGCAATGCTCCAGTACTTCGCCCTCCCCCAGCGTTCGAACCGCCAGTTCCGGTCCCACCCCGGCCGGGTCACCCAGCGTAACCGCCAGCACCGGTCTTTGCGAGACCCCCCCGTTCATGCCAGCAACTGAAGAGTCTGCATGGTGGAACGTACCCCTTCCATCTCGGCCGGGCTCATCGGCATGAGCGGCGGCAACACCCAGGGACCGCACAACCCGCGCACGGCCATGGCGGCCTTGAGGGCGGCCAGCGACTCACCCAGGGTCCGGCCGTTCTGATACAGGCCCGCCACCTCCATGGCCCGCCGCGCGCAGGATTCCACGGTGGACCAGTCACCCCGCCTCGCTGCCCGCCACATGGCCACGCACACATCGGGAATCAGATTGGCCACACTGGGCACGATGCCATCGGCGCCCAGGCGCAGGCCTTCCGCCATCAGCGCGCCCACACCCACAAAGATGGAGAAGTCCGGTCGCCCGCCCAACCGCGCCAACAGCGAATGCAACCGGACCGCATCGTTCTCGGAATCCTTGATCCCCACCAATCGCGGGTGCCCGGCCCAGCCTTCCAACAGGTCCAGGGGCAACGACACGCCGTTGAGCGTGGGGATGTTGTACAACATCACCGGCCCCGCCGCCGTCCCCAACAGGGTTTCGATCCAGCGGGGCAGCTCCTCAAACGGGAACCGACTCGGCGGCCGTGCCACCAAGACCCGGGCTCCCGCCTCCAAATACAGATTCCCATCGCCCTGCATCGGATCGGGGAGTTCACCCAATCCGGCATAGACCGGCACACGCCCGCCGGCGCAAGCCACCGTACGCTGCACGAGCCGGAGCGCGTCCTCCCGGGGGACCGAGGCCCCCTCACCGGTGGTCCCCAGCACAAACAGCCCATCCACACCCTGCTCCACCAAAAACGTCACCACGGTCTCCACCACGGCCTCATCCAACCGCCCATCAGCGGTCACGGGTGTGACCATGGGGACGACCACCCCTTGCCATTTTTCCTGTGCCTTCATGTCCGACTCAAAAAGCCGCCTCGTAAATGGCCCGCGCATCCGTCTCGGTCACGAGACGCAGGTTGTTGCGCAACAGCCGCTGCACCTGCATTGCGCTCCGGGCCAGCTCCGGCAGATCCTCCCGTCGTATGCCCAGCTCCGCCAACCCGCGCGGCAACCCGCACGCACGGGCCAGGGCCACAAGGCGCTCCAACCCCCGCCGTGCCACCGCCTCCACGCTGCCGCCGTCCGTCACGCCCAGTGCACGGGCCACCTCGGCGTAGCGGTCCGGGGCAGCCTCCAGGTTGAATCTCAACACGTGCGGCAGCAGCACCGCGTTGGCCACCCCGTGCGCCACCCGGTACCGACCCCCCAGCGGATATGCCAGCGCGTGCACTGCCGCCGTATTCACCGGCCCCAGGCAGAGCCCGCCGCACAGACTCCCGTAGGCCAGATACCGTCGCGCCTCGCGATCCGATCCGTCCCGCACCGCGCGCTCCAGATAACCTCCGATCCATCGAATCCCCTGCAACGCCACGGCATCCACCCAGGGATGCGCGTGCCGGTTGGCAAATGCCTCGATGCAATGAGTCAGCGCATCAAAACCCGTGGCCGCCGTCACCGCCGGCGGTAAGCTGTAGGTCAGCTCCGGATCCACAAAGGCCGCATCCGGCACCAGGTGACGACTGATCACCCCCTGTTTCAGTTCCGTGGCTTCATCCAACAAGATGGCATTGGGCGACACCTCGCTTCCCGTGCCCGCGGTGCTGGGCAGACAAACCAGCGTCAGGTTCCTCCCCGGCAACCGGTCGATTCCGAACACCGCCCTCACCGGCTCGGGCCGGTCCACCAATGCGGCCAGCAACTTGGCCACGTCCAGGACGCTCCCCCCACCCAGGCCCACCACGGCATCGGGTGCCAGTGCCCCGGCCCTGGTCCGCAGCCCCTCAAACCCTGCCACCGTCGGTTCCGCATCCACCTCGGGCAGACAAACAAACTCCAGCCCGTCCGTTCCCCAGAGCTTCATTAACGTCTGACAGGTACCGTGCAGCGCACGGCAGCTCACCAGCAGGGGTCTCCGACAACCCCGCCCCTTCAACCAGCGGCCCACTTCGGCCGCGCAACCCTCGCCCACCATCAGAGTGGGCACTTGCTGCATTCCGATGAAGCTCATGACAACCTCCCGTGCCCCTGCCCCGTGCCCGCCCCTCGAGTCCGACGCCAGTCCCAAAACGTCCACCCGGGATTTGCCTCCGGCGGGAAACACCAGCTCGCCACATAGCCCACGAGCAACACCACGAAATGCCCGAGGATTCCGATCATCACACCCGACCACGGATAGTTGTACGGCCCGAGGTCCAACCACGGATCCGACCCCCGCGTGAGCACGGCCCAACCCGTGAACAACAGGTTCGCCACAATCCCCACCCACACGCCCCGCCGATTGGCTCGGCGACTCAAAAACGCCAGCAGGAACAACCCGGCCAAACCGCCCGACACAATCGAAGTCACCGCGTAGTAGAACGACAGGACCCGTTCGCCCCGCCAGGCAATCAGGGCGGCAATGCCGGTTGCCAGCACGCCGGCCAACAATACCAGCCCACGGCCCATCCGCAGGCGCGCCGCGTCACTCGCGTCCGGCCGCAACCGACGGTAGTAATCCTCCACGCCCACCGCCGCCAGACAGTTCAAGTCCGACGACAACGTGGACATGCCGGCCCCCAGCAGCGCCGCTATGAACAGGCCCGCCAGGCCCGCGGGCATCTGCGTCGAAAGGAAGTGTGGAAAGACCCTGTCCGCCTGTACCCTGCCCTGCGCGTCCAGCACCGCCGCCGGCAACGGCGCACCCCCGAGGTCATAATATGCCCACAACAGCGTGCCGATGAACATGAACAGCGTCCAGATCGGCACACACAACACCGCACCCAGCGCCACCCCCCGAAAGGCTTCCCGGTGCGACCGCGCCACCAGGTACCGTTGTACCACGGTCTGGTCCGCCCCGTACTTCTGCAGGTACCAGAAAAACCCGTACAGCGCCATCACCCAGAAACTCCGTGCGTCTGCCGGGTCGAACGTCCAATGCCCGAGCTCGAACTTGCCCGCCCGGGCCGCGTGCGAGACGGCCGCCTCCGGCCCGCCCGGAATCATCCACAGCAAAAGCCCCAGCACCACCAATGCGCCCAACCACATCAGCAAACCCTGGACCACGTCCGTCCAGATCACCGCCTCCAGCCCGCCCAGCCACGTGTAAAACAAGGTCACCAACCCCACCAGGCCCAGCAGCAGGTAAAGGTCCCAACCCGTCATGCTGCTGGCCGTCAGCGCCATGAGATACAGCACGAAACCCATCTTCGAAAAATGCCCCGCGATGAAGGCCAGCCCCGTGTAGGCCCGCACGCCGTAGCCGAACCGGCGCCCGAAATATTCATAGGCACTCACCCCCACGGCCTCGCGGTAAAACGGAATCACCACCGCCCCCACCAACCCCAGCACCACCAACACCATGATGCCGGGCACCAATTCACTCCAGTTGCCGGCAAAGCCCGAGCCCGGATACGCAATGAAGGTGATGCTGCTGATCAGGGTGGCGAACATGGACAGGCCCATGGCCCAGTGCGGCACCGAACGGCGGGCCACAAAATAGGCCTCCGTCGAGGTCTGGCGCCGGGCCAGACGCCACCCCACGGCCGCCATCGCGCCCAGGTACAACAGCAGTACAAGCCCGTCCAGCCAACGCCCGTTCATGGCAATTCCGGAGGTGGTGGCGTCATGAGCCGGCCCCGGACAAAACGCCCCTCGTACACGAGCCGGCCCTGTTCATCCCAGTGGCGCACCGGCCCGTCGGCCTGCCGACCATAAAATCGCCGAGTCAAATCCCGTGCCAGCGGTCGCGTTTCCCAGGTGGACTCCAACCGCTTCCGGCCGTTGGGCCAGTACCATCGCCAGACACTGCGATTCTGCTCCGGCCAGTGTTCCCATTCCCACACCAGCCGCCCGTCCGGTGACCAGTATCGTTCCCGGCCGCTCTTGCGTCCGTTCACATAGGTCACCTCATGGGCGCGACGGCCGTCCGGATAATAACTCACCTCGAGACCGTGCAGGACGTAACGTCCATTTGGACAAATCCGGGCGCTCCAGATCGTCCGGGGCGAGCCGTCCGGATAATCCTCGCGGTACTGTTCCACCCGACCGCCGTCGGATTCCGGCACCATGTCGCCGGCGTCCGAAAAGACCCAGGCCTCGTTGAACTCGTAATGCAGGCAGGGATGCGTCATCGTGGCCAGTACATGAATCACACCGTTGGGCGCCTGCCGCACCGTCGCATAGCCCAGTGTGCCGGCGCGGCGGTCCCGTTCATGCGGCAGCGCCACCGGCAGCGGTTTAAAATGCCAGGACCGACCCTCATTGGTGGAAATGGCCACGACCGGGCCGGGACCGTTCGTCCAACCGGGGGGCGATTCACCGGTCCGCCGCGTCACACCATCCGTCACCAGGCAAAGATGGCCGTTGGCCAGCCGGATCATGCACAGCCGCTGGTTGCTGCTCAGGGCCGGAAACGCGGAAGGCTCCGGCCGCGTCCAACTGCCCCCCCAATCCCGCGATTCACTCCGGGGCGACCATCCACCGAGGCTGACATTCTTCCCGCCAAACGCGAGCAGGTGGCCGTCCTCATCCAAAGGCACCACGGTGGCATGCCGACCCGACACCCGGCCCCCCTGGTCACGCCAGGTCCGCCCCCCGTCCGCGCTGGCCCACAAGAAGCTCTCTTCCCCCGCCGCGTCCATCGCGAAATAGATCACGTCGGCAGAAGAACGGAAGGCATTTGCAATCGGCTGTGCCGTGTAATCGCGGGCCGGCCCCGTCAAGCGCGGCAGCTCCAACCGCCACGTGGCCCCGTGGTTGGTGGTGACTGCCATCTTGAAGGGCAACCATGGGCTTGCGCCCCGGCCACCGCCGAAAAACCACACCCGTTCCCCGTCCCGCCACAACAGTCCCGACTGATCGTTCAGCCCCTCAAAATCCAGAAACAGTTCGGGCATCTCCCATTCCTCGGCCCCGAACCGGAGTCGCGCCTGGACGAAGCGGGTGTCCGGGGCGCTTTCCGCCGCGCCGGAGGCCATCCGTGCGCTGAAGTACACGGCCAACACATCCCCGTTGGGCAGGATCTCAAAACCCGGCGAATGATTGTGGGCCCACACCTCCGGAGAAACACCGGCCACCCAGCCCATCAGGTTGGTATCGTTCTCCGGGGGAATCGGCAACGCCCAGCGCACGTGAAAATAGGGCACGTCCGGCCGCGGCCCCAGCCGGGCCACGTCGGTGCGCTGTTTGACACAGGCCTGGTTGAAGGGGTACGGGTCCGGGGCGGTCACCACCCGAACCGAAACCCGTTCCTCCGCGGGCCCCACGGAGGTACACTCGCCGGGCACAAACCCCGCCGCGCGCACCCGGATCTCCATCGGCCCGGCGGCAGGGACCGCCCCGCTCCCGGCACCCGACGCGGACAAGCCGGGCACCAGAAGCCAGACCAACCACAACCATGGCCCCCGGCCCCCGCCGCGCACGACGGCGGCGGAATTCGCCATGTGTCCCTGATACAAGAAACCTGACACACGCCAATGTACCCCGCCCCTCCCGCGGGCCTTATCCCAAAAACGCCAAAACGCTTGGGGAAATTGACAGAGGATCACCGCCCGCTCCAGGGCCCGACGGCGCGCGCCGGGCCGGAACCGGGCGGGCAACAGGCGTCCAAACGGGCAGGAAAACCAAGCGGTCAGGCCCGGCCGGTGAGTGATTCACCCTCACGGGGCCGAAACCGGACCGTGTAGAACAGGCCCACAATCAGAAGAAACGCCCCCCACCAGACCGGCGCATGCAAGTGCCACAGGGCCACCCGACGTTCCTCCGGGGGCGGGTTTACCATCTCGTAAAGCCCCGCCAGCATGATCAGCAGACCGTACAGGGCCAGCACCACCCCGATGAAAAACCAGATCGGAACCTGCTTTTCCGTTTGCATGGCCACCTCACCAGAAGATCACGTTCACCGCCACCAGAATCGCAGCCACCACGGAGGCCCACAGAATCGGTTTCTGATACCAGGGACACGGGCCCTCATCCGGCAGCGTAGTCAGGCCCATGACCAGGTTCCGCAATTCCGATTCCGGCTTGGGCCGCGTCACAAGACTCACCAGCACCGTGACCACGATCCCCACCACAAACGACCACCATGCACTGTACATGTTGATCGCCATGGGCTTGGCCTTTTCCGACCGGGCGATCACTTTCGCGTGCCGTGGATTGAACGCCTCCGGAGCAAAACGTTTTTCCACCATGATGTGACTCATCTGCACCCCGGGCATCACCGTCACCGAAACCCCTTCAACACCAAACTTCAAAGCCTCCTGAGTATCGGCCAGCACCACCCGTGGCGCCAGCAACTGCAGCGGCCGCTCGTCCCGGCCATCGTTGACCCGGCCCGGCAACGCCAGCGGCATACCCTCCTGCCGGGCCGCCGCGGCTGCCACGTTCACAAGCTGGATCGCTCCCCTCTCCACGATCACCCGTTGCAAATCCCCGGCCGCATCCCGTTCCAACCGCACCACCGACCCCTCTGCCAGCGTCGCCTTGGGCTGGGGACGCCAGCCGTCCGGAAACGTGTGGACATAGGCCCACATGCCAATGGAAGCGAGGATGGCGGCCAAAAAGCCCCAGAAACCGGCCGCGGGCGTGGCTCGTTTCCACAGCATCCCCGGCAGGATCACCGCAAACAACGGGACGATGAAGAAGAACACCAGCACCTGCAGATACTCCAGGATGTTCGAAAAGAAGAACAGCAGGTAGGCCGTCCCAATGGAAAGCAGGATGCCCACGATGGATGCCGCACGCCCCATGCCGACGTAATGCCGGTCCTCCGCGTGTCTCCGGATCAGGGGCTTGTACACGTCGTAGGTCCAGACGGTGGCAAACGCGCTGAGGTTTCCTGCCATCCCGGACATGAAGCCGGCGATCATGGCCGTGACCCCCAAACCCAACAGCCCCGGCCCCAGGTACTGACTCATCAACAGCGGCAGCACGTCGTTGTAGGTGCGATGAGTGATCCCGGCCCGCGGATCACTCTCCGGCACCAGGACCACCGGGCTGCCGTCCGGATGCACCAGCACCGCCAGTCCCAACAGCCCCGGCACCGTCACAATCAACGGCACCATCATTTTCAGAAATGCGCCAATGATGGTGCCGTTCTGCGCCGACCGCAGGTCCTTGGCCACGATCACCCGTTGGACCTGGAGGAAATCCGTGCACCAGTACCCGAAACTCACCGCCAACCCGAGCCCGAACACCATGCCGAACCAGTCAATCCCCATCGGGTTCGCATCGAAGCTGCCCAGGTTCCTCCACAGACTGGTGAAATCCGCGTTCTGTACCGTGGGATGAATGACCGGCGCGTGTTGCTGGATCTTCTCGATCATGCCCCGCCAACCACCCGCGTGAATCAGACCCAGAATCGGAATCAGCAGCGAGCCCGCCCAGATCAGGAAAAACTGCAACACCTCGTTGAACACCGCCGACAGCAACCCGCCCAGCGCCACGTAAATGGCCACGGTCAACGACGAAACCCAGATGCTCACGTGCATGTTCCAGCCCAGCAACAGATTCAGAATCTTCGCCATGGCGAACATGCTGGCCCCGCTGACACAAATGGTGAGAAAACTGAATGTAATCCCGGCCAGGGCCCGTGCCGGTTCGCCGTACCGCAGCTTCAGGTACCCGGGCACCGAATGCGTTTTGCAAATGTAGTAAAACGGCATCATGACGATGGCCAGGAACAGAATCGCCGGGATCGCACCAATGAAATACGCGTGCGCCCCCAGCATGCCGTACTGGTACGCCATCGCGCTCCAGCCCATGGTCTCCAGGGAACTCAAATTGGCCGAAATGAAGCTCAACCCGGCAATCCACGCCGTCATCTTGCGACCGGCCAGAAAGAAATCCTCCCCGGTGTTGGCAAACCGTTTCAGGTAAAACCCGATCGCCAGAACCACCACGAAGTAGAGGACGATGATGACCAGATCAATGAAGCCGAGTCGCAGCAGACTGCCCGGGCTGTCGCTCACGGCCATGGCCAGCAAAGGCGTGGGTGTCGTCATATCCGCCAGCGCGTTGCGTTCGGGTGAATCGCCCGGACGCCATCCGCTCCCGACACGAGCCTTCACGCGGGCGTCTTACAGGCGCTCACCCCAGTGCGCGCCAGCCTAGCGACACCCGGCCCACCGCTTCAACAAAAACCTTGACGCCCGGCGCGCAGCAGCCCGCCCCGCGAAAAGCCGGCGCGACTCCGCCAGGACGAATGCACCCCCGCCCAACCCCGCGGACGTGGTCCTGTTGAACAGCCCTCGCTTGGTCAGTCCTTCAGGCCATGCCCCCACTCGGGCCCGCAGCGGCGCCGGGGGTCTCCCTGGCTGCCGACCAGGTCCGGTACGACCCCGTGAGATTCCGCACGCGAAAGCCGTGTTGCTCCAGCACACGGCATGCGAAGTACGAACGCTGTCCACTGGCACAGGCCACGATGATCTCGCGGTCCCTCGGGAGTTCCTGGAGCCGGTCGCGCAACTGGGGCAACGGAATGTGCACGGAGCCGGGAATGGCGCCCTGCCGGCGTTCCTCGGCGGAACGCACATCCAACAGCAGCGTTCGGGCCGGGTCCAGCCGCTCCACCTCGTGCCACTGGGCCAGTCGCACCAGGCCCTGACGCACGTTCTGCGCCGCCATGCCCGCCAGGTTCACGGGATCCTTGGCCGACCCAAACGGCGGTGCGTAGGCCAGCTCCAGATCGGCCAGGTCATCCACGGTCAATCCGGCCTGCAACGCCGTGGCCAGTACGTCGATGCGCTTGTCCACGCCGTCCCGCCCCACCGCCTGCGCACCCCAAAGCCGGCCGCTCTCCGGATCGAACAAAATCTTCATGGCAATCGGTTGCGCCCCGGGATAGTAGCCCGCGTGGGAACCCGGATGGAGGTGCACCGCTTCGAACGGCAGCCCCAGCCGCCGCAAGGTTTTCTCGTTGGCACCCGTGCAGGCCGCAGTCAGACCGAACAATCGCAGAATGGCCGTGCCCCAGCTCCCCTCGTACCGGGTCGGCCGACCGCACACGTTGTTCGCTGCCACCCGGCCCTGGCGATTGGCCGGCCCGGCCAACGGCAACAAGGTCCATTGACCCGTGACGCGGTCGCGCACCTCGATGGCATCCCCCACCGCCCAGATATGAGGGTCACTGGTCCGCAAGTAATCGTCCACGCGGATCCCCCCGAGCTCGCCCAATGCCAGGCCCGCATGCCGCGCCAAAGTAACCTCCGGCCGGACCCCCAACGCCAGAATGACCACGTCCGCCGGAAGCCGAAACCCGCTGCGCAGCCGAACCACCGACGCTGCTGCCGATTCCGACTCCGCAGGGGGTTCCAAGGCCGTAACGGGATCACCCAGGTGCAGGTGCACACCCTGGCTGCGCAATTCCCGATGCAACCAGCCGGCCATTTCCGGGTCCAGGGGCGCCATCACCTGCGGCAACGCCTCCACCAGCGCCACCTCCAGCCCGCGCCGGTGCAGTTGCTCGGTCATCTCCAACCCGATGTAACCGCCCCCTACCACCACCGCCCGGCGCGCCCGGTGCTGCTCGATCCAGTCCCGGATCGCCTCCACGTCCGGCACATTGCGCACGAAGAAATGCCCCGGCCGGTCCAACCCCGGCAACGGCGGCCGCACCGGCACCGCCCCCGGCGCCAGAATCAGCGCATCGTAGCCCTCTGAACCCTCCTCCCCCGTGGTCAAATCCCGCACCCGCACCGTTTGCGCCGACCGGTCAATGGCCATCACCTCGGTCCGCACGCGGACCTCGATGCGGAACCGGTCCCACAAACTCTGCGGGGTGTGCAACAACAGCTCCTCCCGCTGCGTGATTTCGCCCCCGACGTAGTACGGCAGGCCGCAATTCGCAAAGGAGACATGCGGACCGCGCTCGAAGACAACGATCCGGGCGTGCTCGTCCAGGCGCCGAATCCGGGCGGCAGCGGATGCCCCTCCCGCAACGCCCCCCACGATCACAATGCGACGGCTCTTCATCACGACTGTGGGCGCTCCGAGTGCATCTGTTTCCAGCGTTCGCGCAACACCGCGTGCAGCCGCTGCCGAAACTCCACCGGCAGCTCATACGGCTCGCCGTTCTTGTAGAGCGTGATGGTCTTGCGAATGTTGTCCACCACCACCTGGCAGGGATTGCAACCGGCCAGATGTTGCTCGAACTCCTTGCAAATGGCCGGGTCCACCGTCCCGTCCACGTACTCGTTCAGGATCCGGAGCAGATCTTCACATTTCATGACGGGTCCCTGTCGGGCATCGAGCCGCGGAACCGGGCGAAGTTACAGAATTCATCCACAATCCCTCAAGCCGCCGACCGGGTTTTCATCGCGGGTTGTTCCGGACCCCGCCGGCCGACCCGCCGCCGGCAAACCCGAGCAGGCGCGCAAACTCCGGCAGCAGCTCGTATTTCCGGGTCCAGGGCGTGTACATGAATCCGCGCACGCGGGGTAATCCCTGCGCCGCTTTCAGCCATCCCGCCACGTCCTCAAGGTCGTCGGCGTCGTAATAACACGCCACCAGCATGGGAAACCCTTCCCGTGCAAAGAACGCCAGACTCTCGGGCCGTGGTTTCCCGCCCCAGACCGCCATCACCACGTCGCGGGGCAGGTGCCGCCACGAACCCGTGAAATCGCCGCGGACCAGGTAATAATTCGCATGGGCGTTGTGGTGCGGGTCGAACATGTCCGACCACACGTACACTTGAACGTCCGGCAGGTACCGGCGCAGCGCCGCCACCTCCCGTTGCACACACTCCCCCAGCAACCGGGCCATGTCCCGCCCGGCACAAGCCGCACAAGTCCCACCCATGCGAACCTCGTCCATGTTCAACAACACCCGCCGGGGCTTCAGCCGTTCCGCCAGCAACCGCGCCTCGTGATCGAGGATCTCGTCCAGGCGCGGTTCGGCCATGCACACGGTCACCTGCGACTCGTGAATGAGCATGGGATGATACCAACTCACCCGGAGTCGTTCACCCTCGTGAATCCGGCTGCCGGGCGGCAACTTCAACTCCGCTTCGGCGCCGTCGTCCCGCCACGGATTGAAGTCGGTGTTTACCAACGGCGCATAGTCCCTGCCCTCCTCGTACACCCGGCCATCCGCCTCCGACCGCACCACCACCGGGGTACCGGGCCGATGGAGCACGTTGACCGGGCCCGCCTCCTCCACCGACCAATCATCAATCCAGACCCTACCGGACCGGCCGCCCCACACCCCCGCATAAACCCGCACCCGATCGTACTCCAGACTATTGAACAGGAAACGAATCTGCCGCCACTGACCCGTGCCGGGAACCCGGAACGTCCGCGGCGCCAGTTCCCGGTCCCCCGCCAACACCAAACATCGGAAGGCCGCCGGCGGATCCAACTCCTCCGTCCGAACCCACAAACTCACCCGGTAACACCGGTGCGGTCGGACGCGGATTTCCTGCATCACCCGACCATGCCCATGCGGGTTGGCCCGAAAGTTTTCCAAGCGCAAGGACACCCCGCCCCCGTGGAAGACGTTCGTATCCGCGAAACTCACCTCGCCCGGCTGATCATGAAATGCAAAGTGCTCGAACCGGTTGCCCCGGTGCTCCTCAAACCCGCCATTGCGCAGGCATTCCACATCTTCGGGAACAAAACGCCCCACGCCGCCCTCGACGCGAAACAACGCATTGCTCACCGGCAGACCCTCCGCCAGGTTCCGATCGTGAGCCAAAAAACCGCCGCCGTAACCCACGGAGAACACCGCCGGGATCAGTTCCAGACCGTTGGTGGCACAAACCTGCTGCACCAATTGCAACCGCTCGAAAAACGCCGGTGTCTTGCGACACAGCGTGTCCAGGCCAAACGACACCACGGCACCGTTGAATCCGTGCCGACCCGCCGTTTGCAAAACCTCCACCACCCGGGGCACGTCCTCCGGCCGCTCCAAATTCCACCCAAACACCCAGACAAACCGGTCTTCCCATGCCCCGGCGCCAAACGCCTGCGCCCCATAATAAAGCCAGGCCCAACCAAGCCGAGCGCCCCATGCCCATAACCTCATCCTCCGACCCCGCAGCCGCCAGGGCAAGTCCGGCGAACCCACCGCCGCAATTCGCCTCTCCGCCAACTCCCCAACCCTCCGGTGGGTGTGCGCCACCATCAAACCCCTTGCACCCGGTCGGCCTTAACCTAAAGTGGGCTCATGACGAGTCAGTCGGTCACCACGCCCGAACCGCCCAGCCCGCCGCCCCGACCCGGCACCACACCGCTGACACGGCCCCGCGGATTCACCGGGTTTGTCCTGGCGTTCCTGGCCGGGTTGGCCGCCGGTGTCGTACTGTGGAGCGTCGTGTCAGGCCCCGGCTCATGGAAGGCCCCAACCACCCCGGGTCCATTGCCCGCGCCGGTTCAGGCCGTCCTCCAATCCCTTCGAGAACCGGTCACGGTCCATTTTTACGTGGGCCTGGAAGACCCGGCCGTGCCGGAACAGGACCGGACGTTCGCCCGGCATGTGGAGGAATTCCTGGGCCGGCTCTCCAACGCCTCGCCCCGGATTCGCATCATCCGCCACGAGGTTCGGTCCCCCGAAGATCAGGCCGCTGCCGCCCGCGCCGGCCTCCAGGCGTTTCATCTCGAACGCGGTGCAGCGGGGTTCATCGGTCTGGTGCTGGAGGGCCCGGGCGGACAACGGGTGATCCCACGGCTCGATCCCTTCTGGGAGCCGGCACTACCCTTCGACCTGGCGCGTGCCCTGGCCGAGGTGGGCCCAACGCCGTCACCGGCGACCGCCCCACCCGCACCCGACGAACAAGAGGTCCTGGCCGGACTCCGTCAGACCCTGGGCGACCCCGAATCCGTCGGCGTTCACGAGGGCGCCACCCGGCTGCGCGAGGCCACCCTGGAGGAGTTCCGTCGCACGGCCCAATCCTTCCAGCTCCGGCAGGAAGAGCTCCAGCAGCGATTCCGTGAAGCGGAACAACGGGGCGACACCGCGGCCCAACAAGCCGTGCTCGAAGAGTTGCGCCAACTCCAGGCCGAACAAACCGCGCAACTCCAGGCCCTTGCCCAGCGGCTCCAAGCCCAACTGGAACTGTGGCAGAAACTCAAAACGTCGCCCGGCACGAATCCCCCCACCTCCGCCCCATCGGCGATCCCGCAGGACGCCCGACAACCTCATCGCTGAGGATCGTCCGGCCCGGCCGAAGCCGGTTTCAGGGTTGTTCCGACACCCGATAGAACCGCGCCCCTGCGTGGGGGGCGGGCTCGATCCATTCCATCGGCGAGTTCGTCGCCACCCAGGTGCCCCGTGCCTGGAATGGCAACCCCAAATCGTCCGTGCTCCAGACCGTATACGTCCGCCCCACCACCACCGGCCAGCGCAACCGCCAGGGCGGTCCCTCCATCTCCAGTCGCAGCGGGCCGGCCGGGGCATTGTCGGGAATCAACCGCACCCAGTGTGTCTCTGTCCGGTATTGCACCCCGTCCGGCCACGTCACGACGGCAAAAAACGGATGCAACCCTTCACCGAGGTCCGGGCCGGGCACCTCGAACAGGGCCGTGGTCACGTTGGTCTCCGCCGCCCATGCCCCGCCCGTGGTATGCAATTCCACACGGGCGGCGGGGCCGGGTTCCACCGTCACGCGCCAGCGCAACGTGCTCCCCAGCTTCGTCAAGGGCCCGGCATTCCATGGCGTGAGCGCGGCGGTTCGGCCCGTGTTGACCACGCGAAAAGTCCGACGCAAATGCCCTTGCGTGGCCACGTGCGTCCCTTCATACGCCACCGCGGTGCATTCGTGCCAGCCATCGGCCTCCCGCGTTGTGTCCCACGCAAAGGTCAGCGCCAGGTTTGTAACCCCGGCCGCCAGGTAGAGATGATTGCGCGGCTGCAAATCTTCCAGGTTCTCCTCCAGCGTCTGCGTCCCCGCGGGTTCCACCGTGGCCGCCCCGGTTACACTCAACGAGGCGCTCAGCGCCGCAGCGGCGGCCCAGCCGGGCGACCGCGCCCGCAGCGCAAACTCCGCCGCTGAACCGTCTGAATTGCCATCATAATCCTCGGCTCTCACACCGTCCGGCCCCTGTAAGTCCGGATGCTCGTTCACCGCCGCCACCAGCGCCGCCACCAACCCGGCCGTGTTGGTACTCAAAAGATTCTGCACACTCACCGTCACCTGCCCGGAAGGCCCGGTCACCGTCAGCGTCAATCCCTGGGCATGCCCGGGCCCGGCAAGGTTCCGAACCCGAAACACCCGGTACCCCTGCGCGGTCGAGTCCACGAAATACGGCCGAGCCACATGCGCAAACAACGTCCGTTCGGAGGCAGCCCCGGCGGAGGTGGCGACCGAAACCGGCACCTCCACGCCGGCACGCCCGGGCACAACCGACCGCAGCAGCAACCGATCGCCAATCGCCTCGGCGATCACGCCGGTCTGGTTGGTATGTTCGGAGCGGTTGATCTCAGCAGCCAGCCCGGCGGCCACATCGGCAAGGGTTGACCCCGCCGAGACGGTGTGCGAAATCGTCTGCCCGGCCAGGGTTAACTCCACCCGGTTCCCCGCCTGCGGTCCGCGTTCCCACAAGGTTTGCCGAAACCGACCGTCCACGAACAGGTCCACACGCCCCACCGGCTGTTCCTCCCCCACAGCCACAAACTGCCACTGCAAGGGGATCGTGCCCGACACGGTGGCCCCTTCCCCGGGCGATTCCCACCGACCTTGTGGCCGCCGCGCAAACGGGGCCGCCAACGGTTCGCCCACCAACACCCCCTGATACGGTGCCTCCACGCTCTGGTAATAACACTCCGCAATGCTGAAACCCCGGGCCTGATAAAAATAGTTGCGTGGGGCGGGAAACTTCTCCGTCCAGTTGCACGGCTCCACCACCGTGCCGTAGCTGGCGGTGGCACCCGCCGCGATGTAGTCCGGTACCCTCGTCATCCCGGCCGCGTCCTCGAACAGCCACCCGCCATAAGAGGTGAGATTGTCCGCCATCGCACCCGGCACGAACAGATCCGACGGCAGCGAAAACCCGTAAGAACCGCTCTGGCTGCCCAGCTGCAGACCCAACCCCGACGGCGAGTTCGCATTGGTTCGAATCATTGTCATCCGTCCCAACACCCGCTGCTCCAGAATCACGTCGTCAAAGGCCCAATGCCGCACGTTGCGGGCCGTGTCCGTACTTTTCAACAAGTAAACCGCCTGCGTCGGCCAGGTTTCATCGGACAACACGCCCCGATCCACGATCGCCCGCGCGGCGGGCAGGTTGGAAGCGGTGATCATCGTCGCCAACCAGTTCGACCAGGCCGATCTGCCGGTAACGTTGCGGAACGGCATCTCGCTCCCCGCGTAACTATGAAGGGCCGCCGAAGGCAAACTGCACGACCGGGGTAAATTGCCGGGCGCGTTCGCGTCGTCCCGCCATCCATAAAACAACACGGAGGTCGTACTGTTCCGCACCGGCCCGTTGGTGCCGAAGTCCACCACCCGATACGGGATGTCCATGGAAAGCACCACGTAGTCCACCTGAGAAGTCAGCCCCGACGACTCCAGCCACTGCGCAAACGGCACCAGCAGTCGGCTCTCGAACTCGGCCCGGGACCACTCCACCGGACCGCCGCCCCAGCGAATCCGAAAGACCTGCGCGGCCGGCACACCGCGCAATTCGCGGTAATAATTGCCCAGGGCCAGCGACGCCGGACTGTCGGCGTTCACCACCACGGCCACGTTCAATCCGCTCCCCCCCGCCAGACATCCCCAAAAAGCGCCCCACCAGATCAAGCAGCCCAGGAGGCCTGCCGTCAGCCCTGGCCGCCCTCCACGCACCCTCGTTTTCACCGACCACCTCATGCTCCACGTCGCCAACCCAACCCGACCATGAGGGCCAAGCGTTCACCGTTTGCCCCTCGGATCGGCCGGTCGGGGTTCTCACTTGCGCTCGCCTCCGATCCAGCCAGATTGCCGACCCTTCCCATCAGCCCCACCCGGCCACGAACTCCTGCCCGCCCCGCTTTCAGCACGGCACCACGGGAACCGCCGCCGTCCAGAGCCCCGCCCCAAACCGGCTCCGCAAAGGCTCCACCATCGCCTCAGCCGCGGCCAGGTCCCGAACCAGGGCAAACACAGCCGAACCGCTCCCCGTCATTCGCGCCGCCAGCGCCCCCCGGTCCCGCAAAAACTCGCAATACAGCTCGAGCACCGGAAACTTTTCAAAAGCCGGTCCTTCGAAACTGTTGAAAAACCCGGCGGCGGCCCGGCGTACATCCGATCCCTGCAGCGCCTCCAACACCTGGCGGGCACGGCCGGGTGCACCCTTGAGCAACGCCGGAAACCGCGCCAACTGCCCGTACGCCCAGGCGGTCGATATGCCAAACCCCGGGTGCACCACCACAAACGCGCATCCGCGCAGGGCAGGAAACCAGTCCTGCGCTTCCAGGCATTCCCCGCGGCCCGTTGCCAACGCGGGCCGGTCCAACAGGAAGAACGGTACATCCGATCCCAACCCGGCTGCCAGCTCGTGCAGAGCCGGATCCGACAGGGGCCGTTCGAACATCTCATTCAGTGCGCGCAGGGTCACTGCCGCGTTGGCGCTGCCACCGCCCAAACCCGCCCCCTGCGGAATGCGCTTCTCCAAATGTATTCGCACGCCGGCACGAACCCCGGCCGCCGCAAAGAACCGCTCGGCCGCGCGCCATACCAGATTCCTGCCATCCACGGGCAGCGCAGGATCGTTGCACGTCAGCTGGATCCCCATCGGCCGCGGCTCGAAATACAGCGTGTCATGCACGGCCAACGGGTGGAGGATCGTCTCCAGCTCATGATACCCGTCCGCCCGCCGCCCCAGGACGTTCAGGAACAGGTTCACCTTGGCCGGAGATTGTCGGACGCAGGTCATGGGAAGCAAAAGGCGCACCGGGCCCAGCCCGCCGGTGCGCCTCAGCCAAAACAAAATCCTGACGCCGTCAACGGTCGAAAACCCTGAACCGACTGTTGGGGATCATCGGGGCCACGTCCCCGCCGCTGAAGCCCAACTCCGTGGCCGAGTCGAATTCCGGTACCGCCAGAATGTCCGGCGTGTAATTATCCGGATACACCGGTTCCGGCTTCAGATAATTCGTGGCCACCGGCCCATACGGCGGCACCGGGAAGGTGACAATCTCGTACAAACCGATACCCACTCGGGCCAGTGAACGGTTGAAACCGCGAACCAGACCGGTCGTGTAAGCCTGATCCGGTGAATCGAACAAGGCGGTTTGTTCCACCGTCCGGCGCATCTCCCCCCAACGCAGCAATTCGCCCGTGTTCCGAAGGCCTCGCCCCAGCTTCTGCTCCGGCCCGGCGCAACCACTCCCCAACAGTGCGCCCGCACAGGCCAACGCCGCCAGCAACGCGAATCTCGTATTCATAAACCTCGTCCTTGTTCCGGCGCCCCAGCCTATCCGGCCCGCCGACCGTGTAAAGCGCAATCCTCCCACGCAACCCAAAATCCATCCAACCGCACGGCCCGGGGCTCCCACACACCCCGCAAGGGCCCGGCCAGCCGGCCCACCATTCCGCGCATCTCGTGACGAGCCCACGTGTAACCAGCCGCGTTGCCACACCCGGCATCAGGAAACGCTCCCCGCAAGCCAGGTCGCCCGGTCGCCCTAAAGCGGCCACGCACGGGGCTCCCAACCCGCCACTCGACACCAGCCGGGTGCCCGGCCCGAGGGAATGTAAGTCTCTCACCGGAGACCTGTTGGGCCCGGCCCGGATCAGGGCCGCAGGCCACGGTCACCCACCCTCAGGATCCCGGGCCGGTCAAGGATGCAAAACCGCACCCGGCCAACCGCCACCACGCCGATCCCACAAACCGCAGATCGGACTGGCCACCGGCCCCCGATCGGACCATCCTCCGGGCCTGATGAACCAGGTCCGGTCCTCTCTGGCAAGCACGTTCAAAGCCCGGATATGCGCAATCCGACCCCGGCAACAAACGGTTTTCGCAATGGTTCTGCCGTGGCTGGTGCTCGCAAGCCTCGCTGGTCATGCCGGGCCCCCGTCCGACTCCACCACGGCCAGCGCAGAGCCCTGGGTGTCACTCTTTGACGGCCAAAGCCCGCGCGGTTGGCGGGCTTATCGGGGCACTCGTTTCCCCGACCGCGGCTGGGTCATCACGAATCAATGCCTGGTCCGATGGCCCGGTAGACGTGCAGGGGACCTGGTAACCGAGGCCGAGTTCGACGATTTCGAGTTCGAGTGGGAATGGAAGATCGTCCCGGGCGGGAACAACGGCGTCAAATACCTGGTGCTGGAATCCCGGCCCGCCGCCCCCGGCCACGAATACCAAATGGTGGACGATACCACCGTCAGTGACCCCCGCCATCGCACGGCCGCCTTCTACGACGTGCTGGCGCCCCACCCGGCCGTCCAACCCCACCCGCCCGGACAATGGAACCGGTCCCGCATCGTGGTCCGCGGGACCCTCGTCGAGCACTGGCTCAACGACGTCTGCGTCCTGACCTACGAACTGAACAGTCCCGCCCTCCGCAACGCCATCCGCGCGAGCAAATTCAGGGACACGCCGGGATTCGGTGAGAAATGCCGGGGCCGGATCATGCTCACCGACCACGGCACCGAAACGTGGTTCCGAAACCTCCGGGTCCGGCGCCTGACACCGGCTCCGTGACGATCAATGGCCACGCCGGCCGCACCGGCTTCAACCGCCCACCTGCAGCGCGGCGCGGGCTTCCCGCACCAGGGTTGCGACCCGGCCCGCCGCCTCGTCCACGCCCACCACCTCCAGGGCTCCGCCGGCGCGTCGTTTGATCTCCACCTGACCCCTGGCCAGCGATTTCTCGCCAATGTTCACCCGGAACGGGAACCCCACCAGGTCCGCATCCTTGAACTTCACGCCGGGTCGTTCCTCGCGATCGTCCAGAATCACCTCGATACCCTCGCGCTGCAGCGCTTCGTACAGGCGTTCGGCCACCTCGCGCACGGGACTGCCGGGGCTCATCTGCAACGGGGTCAGACAAACCTCGTAGGGCGCCACCGACACGGGCCAGATGATACCGTCCGCGTCGTGCGACTGTTCGATCACCGCCTGCAGCGTCCGCGTCACCCCAATCCCGTAACACCCCATCACACACGGCCGGCGTACCCCGGACTCGTCAATGAAGCCCGAACCCAGCTTCTCGCTGTACTTGGTGCCCAACTTGAACACGTGGCCCACCTCGATGGCCCGGCGGATCTGCAGGGGTTTGCCACACCGCGCGCAGGGCTCGCCCGCACGCACCGTGCGAAGGTCGGCCCACTCGTTGACCCGCAAATCCCGATCCACATCCACATGACGGAGGTGGAAACCGTCCTCGTTGGCGCCCGTGGTCATGTCGGTGGCACCCCGGAGACGCTCGTCCGCCCACACCGGGGGCGCGGCTCCGGGCAACGTGGAGCTGACCGCACCCAGACTGCCGGGGTGCGCCCCCAAAAGGGTGAAGATCTCCTCGGCCGTGGCCGGACGGAACGTCGTGGTGCCCAGGCGGGCCGCCAGTTTGGCCTCGTTCAACTGGTCGTCACCCCGCAACAACACAATCAAGGGCCGGCTCTCTACCAGATAAACCAGCGTCTTGATCTGCCGTGCAGCCGGGACGTTGTAAGGCGGTCGCGTCAGGTCCTCGATGGTTTGCACGCCGGGTGTGGCAAATTTTTCCGGGCCCGGCGTCGCAGCACCACCCGGGGCGGATTCGGCCTTCACCCCGCTGACGGCCTTTTCCACATTGGCCGCATACCCGCACGCCTCACAATAGGCCACCTCGTTCTCGCCCGTCTCGGCCGGCACCATGAACTCGTGCGACAAGGTCCCGCCAATGACGCCCGTGTCCGCCTCCACGGGGAAGGTGCGCAACCCGCACCGGGCAAAGATCCGGGTGTAGGCGTCGTACATCCGCTGATAACTCTGTTGCGCCGCCTCGTCGCTGACGTCGAAGCTGTACGCGTCCTTCATGATGAACTCACGCGCCCGCATCAGCCCGAACCGCGGCCGGATCTCGTCCCGGAACTTGACGCTGATCTGGTAGAAGTTTTTGGGCAACTGGCGGTAGGACTGGATTTCCGCCGCGGCCAGCAGCGTGATCACCTCCTCGGCCGTGGGACTCAACACCCATTCGCGCCGCGCGCTGTCGTACACCTTGTAAAGGACCTGCCGGGCCGTCTCATACCGGCCCGATTGCTGCCAGATCTCCGGCGGTTGCAACGCCGGCAGCAACACCTCGATGGCCCCCGCGCGATCCATCTCCTCCCGCACGATCCGTTCCACCTTGCGCAACGCACGCAGCCCCAGCGGAAGAAAACTGTACACACCCCCGGCCAGCTTTCGCACCAGCCCCGCCCGCAACAACAGCTGGTGCGACACGATCTCCGCCTCGGCCGGCGCCTCCCGCAACGTCGGAATCAAGGTTTGGGTCCAGCGCATGATGTCTCTCTCGCCAAAAATCCGTCCGATTTCGGCGGCTCCTCTCCGGCCGCCCTCATTTCACCGTGTTGATCAGCGGGGCCAGCCCCTGAATCCGAACCTCCAACCGGTCCCCGGACTGAATGGGGCCGATGCCCGCCGGCGTACCCGTCAGAATCACATCCCCGGGCAACAGCGTCAGGTGCGTGGAGATGAAGCTGACCAGCTGAAAGCAATTGAAAATCATCTGGCTGGTGTGCGAGTTCTGCCGCAACTGGCCGTTCTGGAACAACTGAATCGTCAGATCCTGCGGATCCAGCTTCGTCTCGATGTAGGGGCCCAGCGGCGTGAACGTGTCGAACGACTTGCACCGGCCCCACTGCCCGTCGCTGGCCTGCAGCGTCCGGTCCGTGATGTCCTGCGCCGCGGTGTAGCCGAGGATGTATCGCGACGCCGCGCTGGGCGTAACGTTCCGGGCCCGCCGACCGATGATGATCGCCAGCTCCGCCTCGTAGTCCGTGCGGTGCTCCGGAAATGGGATCTCAATTTTTCCCCCATCCGGCAGCAGGGACGACGGCGCTTTGAACCAAAACAACGGCTCCCGCGGCACGGATTTGCCCGTCTCACGCGCGTGATCGGCATAATTCAAACCCACCGCGATCACCTTGCTCGGCGTCACCGGCACCAGGGTCCGAACCCCCTTCATGGGCGTCGGCTTCCGCTCAAACGAGGGCGACCCAAAAAGGTCGCCCTGCATGCGGTACAGCTCGCCCTCGACCACCTTCGCGTAAAACACTTCCTCGCCTCGCTGAAAACGCCCGATGGCAGCCATAAGGATGCGGCCGTGCTAACAGATCACGCCCCCACCCGGCAAGCTCAAACCCGGCCCTCCCGGGGCGTGCACGGCCCGCCCCCGCGTTGTGCGGCGCCCCCACCCCTATCGGGACCGCAGGTCCGCTCCGTCACCGTCACCCCCACGTGATCCCGCCACACCCGCTCCACAAACCGGGTCACCTCCCGCGTCACCGGACCGGCCGGATCGAGTACCTCCAGCGCCGCCCAATCCTCGGTGCGCAACCGTTCGACCAGAGCCCGCGCCGGTTCCGACAACGCCGCCGCCGGTCGCACCGGGTCCCACCCCAGCAGACTCAACAGCCGCAACTCAAAAGCCAAACGCAACCGCGCCCGCGCCGCATGCCCGTTCAAATGCCGCACCAAACCCAGCAACAGCTCAAACACGCCCGGCACGGGTGCCTCGGGCTCGGTCACCTGTTCGATCCGGCGCACGGCCTCCGCGGCAAGGCGCAACCGTTCCGGGTCCGTCTGCAATCCCGGATGCGACGCCAGCAGGTGAACCTCACGCAACAGGTGCAGGTCCGACCGCCGACTCCGGTAAAACACCAGTTCCTCGTGAAAAAACAGATCCAGCCGACCCTGAAACGGTGAGCGGGGCCGGCGCGCCCCTCTGGCCACCGTGCCCAGCCGCCCCCACTCGCGGGTCAGCCAGTGCACAATCAGGCTGGTCTCGGTCAAAGGCCGGACCCGGACGATCAAACCCTCGGCACGCTCCTGCATGATCAGGGAGGCGGGAGCGGCCCCGTGCCCACGGATGCATCCCCCTCGGCGGGCCGGGACGGCAACATCCCCCCGGCGGGCATCCCGCCGGCCGGAGAAATCGAACCCACACTCACAATAAAACGCACCGCATCCGCCACAGACATCCGCAAGGGCCGCACCTGCGACTCCGGCGCCACCAATAGAAACCCCGAGGTCGGATTCGGCGTGGTTGGTATGAACACACTCACCGTCCGATCCCCCACCGCACGATCCAGGATGGTCTCGTGTTCGCCCGTGATGAAGCCGATGGCATACAAGCCCGGCCGCGGAAACTCCACCAACACCACCGTCTGGAACGCCCCCTTCTTGCCCATCGAGAACGCATCGTTCACCTGTTTGATCACCGAGTAGATCTTGTTGAGAATTGGCACGCTCAGAATCACCTGATCCACCCAGGCGATCAGCCGCCGGCCCACGTAATGTCGCGTGATCCGGCCCACTCCGATCACCAGCGCCACCGCCAGCAACAACGCCACCACCTGCCAGTGCCAAAACATCGGACCCTCACCCCCCTGGGCATGGGTCAGCGAGCGCGGCAGGAAAAACAGGAGCGTGTTCGTGAAGTTCGCAACCGTCCCGAACAACCACACCACCACCGCCAGCGACAGGGCCACCGGCATCACCACCGCCAGCCCGGCCAGAAAATCCGCCCGCAACCGCGTCATCAATGTCTTCCGCACGGCCGCCAATCTAGGTTCCCGGACCCCCCTTCACAAGCGGCGCACGCACGGGCCCGCCCTTTCCGCGGCCCAGCCACAGGCCGCCCGCCTTCCGAGCCAGCCACCGCAACAGCCGATCCTCCACCCGCTTCATCTGACGACGCGCCTCCCGATCCGCATCGTCGTACCCCCGCAGGTGCAGAATCCCGTGAATCACGTACCGCGCCACCTCGCGCGACCAGTCGGTTCGGTACCGGCGCGCCTGCCGGGCCGCCTCCTCCACCCCGATGCAGATCTCACCCGCCAATACCCCACTTCCCGACCCCGGCTCGCTGTAGTCAAACGTGATCACGTCCGTCGGCCCCTCATGACCCACGAAGGACTCGTTCAGTCCGGTCATCTCCCGGTCCCCCAGCAGGCAGATGCTCAGCTCCGCACCGCGCAGGTCCGGAAACCGCGTCAGCACAAGCCGTACCCACCCGGCCAAACGCCGCGTATCCACGGCCCGCTGCCGCTGCCGGTTGACCACCGAAATCTGCCAGCCCGGTCCCCCCGTCACGTCCTCCGCCGGGCCCGCCCCCGCCCCGGCCGCCGCATCCGTCCCAAAACGGGCCCCACGGTTACCGGGCCGGCCGATGTCGCGCCCGGTGTTCCTCATACGCCGCAATGATCCGTTGCACCAGCGGATGTCGCACCACATCCGCCCGGCCCAGTTCCACAATGGCAATCCCGGGCACGCCCTCCAGCGCCCGATGCGCCTCCAGCAGGCCCGACTGCTTGTGCGGCGGCAGGTCAATCTGGGTCTCGTCCCCGGTGATCACCGCCCGGGACCCGTGTCCCAACCGGGTCAGAAACATGAACATCTGCTCGGTGGTGGCGTTCTGGGCCTCATCCAGAATGATGAACGCATTGTTGAGGGTGCGCCCCCGCATGTAGGCCAGGGGAGCCACCTCGATCACGCCCCGCTGCATGTGCCGTTCAATCTCCTCGGCCGGCAACATGTCATGCAGGGCATCATGCAGCGGCCGCAAATACGGCAGGATCTTTTCGTACAGGTCGCCCGGCAGGAAACCCAGGGCCTCCCCCGCCTCCACCGCCGGCCGCGTCAGCACAATGCGCGAAACCCGGTTCTCCCGCAGTTCCGCCAGCCCCAGCGCCACCGCCAGATAGGTCTTCCCCGTGCCGGCCGGGCCGATGCCAAACGTCACATCGTGCGCCCGTACCGCGTCCACGTAACGCTTCTGCCCCGGCGTTCGCGGCATCACCGGCGGTTTCCGATCCGAGGTTACGATCCGGTCGCTCATCAGGGCCCGCAGCGTGGCCACCCCCTCGCGCTGCACCACGTCCAGCGCATGGGCAAAATCGCGACTGCGCACGGGCGCCCCGCTGCGCAGGTTGCTCTCCAGCATCAGGAACAGTTGCCGCGCCCGTTCAATGGCCTCGGCCGGACCTTCCAGCCGGATCCAGTTGTCGCGACAGACCGCCTTGACCCCCAGTTGATCACTCAGCGCCCGCAGGTTGCGCGGGTCATTGTTGTACAGGTGCTGGACGACCCGGGCGCTCTCGAAGTGCAGGGTTTCCGTGGGCATCGTTCGGCTGTCAGGCAGGCAGGGTTTGCAAAACTTCTCGCAACCGGGCCGCCGTCTCGGTCAACGCCTCGGGCAACACCTTCGTATCCGCCAGAACGGGCATGAAGTTGGTGTCGCCCACCCAGCGCGGCACAATGTGCAGGTGCAAATGCTCCTCGATCCCCGCACCCGCCGCGCGCCCCTGATTCAGCCCGATGTTGAATCCGTCCGGATTCATCAACCGCTTCAACGCCGCAACGCACCGCTGCGTCAGACGCATCAGGTCGGTCAGCTCCTCCACCGTCAGGTCTCCCAGCTCGGCCACCTGCCGATACGGCACCACCATCAGGTGCCCCCCGTTGTAAGGGTACCGATTCAACAGGGCAAAACAGGTCTTGTCCCGGGCAACCACCAGGTTCGCCTCGTCATCGTTCGACTGCGCGATCCGGGTGAACAACGAACCGTCCCCGGCCGGCGGTTTGGGTGCCAGAATGTACCGGATCCGCCACGGGGCATACAGCAGCTCCATGCCCATCACACTACCCGGCCGGCCCCACGGTGTCAAAGACCCCGCACCCCGCCAGCCGGCCCCCAGACCGGCCCGCCCAAACCTCCGCCCCCGGGTCCGGAAACAACCCGGCGGGTATGGCCATCCCTGACAGGAAAGCCCGCCCGGCCAACCGACAAAAAAGGGCGGCGCCCTGAAAAGCGCCGCCCTCGTGAGGAAACTCCGTCGTCAGACGGAAACCCATACTTAATAGCGACTGCGCCCGCCGCCGGAGTAGGGCCGGCGACCGCCGCCACCACCACCATGGGACCGCTCCTCCCGCGGCCGGGCCACGTTGACCGTCAGAGGCCGCCCATCCAGCGACGCTCCGTGCAACGCCTCAATCGCCGCCTGCGCCTCGGCATCCGTGCTCATGGTCACAAAGGCAAACCCGCGCGACCGCCCCGTGGAACGGTCCGTCATAAGATTCACCTCAACGACATGCCCGTGCGCACTGAAGGCATCGTGCAGATCGTTCTCCGTGGTTTGGTAGGAGAGGTTTCCGACAAACAGTTTGTTGTTCATGTGATGTTTTTGTCCGCGATTTCCCGCAACTTCACCAAGACCGTTCCCGAACCGCCGGGTTTCGAATCATCACCGAACAACAACCGTTCACCTGAAGATTCACCAAGTCCTGGAAAGTGGCCGGTCCACCGTCCAGACGCCCGACACTTTGCCCCAATCGCAGCCCATTGCAAGAAGTTTTTGAAAATTTTTTCAGACCGCCTGAACTGCGCCCTCACCAGCCCCCATCCGCCGGATCAGGAACCGGTTTCCATCGCACCGGCGGCCGCCGGCCCCACCACCTCCGCCCGCGGACCCAACTGCAGAAAATTCCGCAGCAGCTCACGACCGTACTCGGTCAAAATGCTCTCCGGATGAAACTGCACGCCCCAGATGGGATACTGTTTGTGGCGCACCCCCATGATCTCGCCCTCGTCGGTCCGCGCCGTCACCTCCAGGCAGTCCGGCAGACTGCCGGGCTCAATCACCAGCGAATGATACCGCGTGGCCCGAAAGGGATTCGGCAGCCCCGCAAACAGATCGCGCCCGTCATGATGAATCATCGAGGTTTTGCCGTGCATCATCCGATAGTTCACCACCACCCGCGCGCCAAACACCTGGCCGATGCATTGATGCCCCAGACACACCCCCAGCGTCGGAATCCTGGGCCCCAGCCGCCGGATCACCTCGCACGACAACCCCGCCTCCCGCGGCGAGCAGGGCCCCGGCGAAATCAGCAGGCGATCCGGCTGCCACGCCTCGATCTGCTCCAGCGTGACCTCGTCATTCCGCACAACCTTCATCGCAACCCCCATCTCGCCCAGGTACTGCACCAGGTTGTACGTGAACGAATCGTAATTATCGATGACCAGCAGCATAGATTCGGTCCCACTCACTCTACCCGCGGAATCTCCCCTTGCCAAATGCGGGCTTGTCCCCCGCCCCCGGCGCCCGCCCGGCTCACCGGAACCGGTTCACCATGCCGACACCCCACTCACGGTTTGGGCCGGGTCACCGTCTCGGGGGCGCAGAGCGCGGATTCTCATGCCAGAAACGGATTTTCTTCCCCGCGCTTCCCGGCTCGCCGCGGCAAACCCAACGGCGTCACCAGGACCAGTAGCACCGTCACAACCCAGTGCCATACCCATGCCACCACCAGATCCGCCAGGTCCAGCCAGCCCTGACCGTAGCCGGCCACGGCCACCGTCATCAACCACGCCCCCGGCAATTGCACGGCCCAGCCGCACCGAAAGATCAAACCCGCCGAACCACGCCGCCCCAGACACACCGCCATCACAGCCAGCCCGAGCCCGTACACACACGCACAAGCAAACCAAATCCCCATCAGCCCCAGGGCCGTTCCCACACCGAGCGTCAGCCACACAAACGGTCGCCACGCCTCCCAACGGGCCCGCATCACCTGGGGATCCAACTCGAACGTCCAATCCGCCGGAAACGACCATTCCCGCCAGCCCAACGGACCATAAACGCGCAGGCTCTGCCGACCCCACTGAATCTGGAACATCGCGGGCGAGCGCAGGCCCCCGCTGTGCTCCGGGTCCACCACAATTGCAAGGTCCCGCGTCTCGGCCACCAAATGCGGCCGCGCGTCCGGGAAAGCCCAACGCCCACCCTCACACCGCAGCGGATGTTCCCACGCATCCAGGCAGACACGAACCACCGGCGTGAGAACACGCGAGGCACTCCACGCCAACGCCCAGCCGGCCACAGAAGCGGTCGCCAACACCAGCGCCAGCAGCACACGCGGACCGGGGCAAAACAGCCACCCCGACCTCCCCGTCGCACCGGCACCGGGCTCATCCACCTTTTCCGGCCCGTCCCTTGTCATCCACGGCCGAGGGAACGGCAAAGCACTCCCCGGCGCAAGAGCGACGCGGAAGCCCGGGCCCGCAAACGTTGACCGCCGACGCCCTCCCTCTTACGCTGCCGCGGGTGTGCAGCGTCAACCCACCCATGGAACAGCACGCATTCCTCCGCGCACTCTGGGAAGAAATCCGGAATAAACTCGGCTCCGAGCTGCCCAATTGGGAGGACCGCATCATAAAGTTGAAACAAGTCATCGCCGTGGAACGCCGCCTCAGGGGCGAAACATGGAGTGACCCCCAAGTTTTTGAAGCCCTCCTACGGGCCCTCCTGAGCGGTAATATTGATTGGTCGAATGTGGCGAAGGTTCAAGACGACCTCCAACAGATGTTTTGCAACTTTGACTTCCACCGGTACGCGAACCTCGAAGACGCCGATATCCATAAAATCGCCGAGTGGCTTAAAACAAAGAAAGCCGGCGCACCACAACAAAGAATCCAGCTCCGCAAGTTCCGGGAGACATGCCGGAAACTCGTGGGGCTTCGCGCCGAATCAAAGTCCGCGGAGTCGTATTTTCTGGGACTGGTGCGCTCTTGTGGGGACGACCCCGTCGAGGCTGCCATCCAGTTGGGCACGCCCGGACAATACAAACTTCCAGGCTTTGGCGTGCCCCTCGCCGCCGAAGCCCTGCGAAATCTCGGGTTCGACATCGCCAAACCGGACCGGCACATCCTGCGGGCCGTCGCCAATTTTGGTCTGGTTCAGTTTCCCGAGAATCGGCGCCGCGGGAAGTCTGCCCGCTCGCAGACGTGCTCGGAAAAGGCCCACCCCGCATCTTCTTCCGCTGCCGACACGGGACGTACCAGCGACTATGCCGCACCAAGCAACTCCAATCCGGCCAAGTGCAGGGAAATTATGATCGCCGTGGCTGACTTCGCCCGGGCAGTGGGAGAGAAGGTCGTGTTTGTGTTTGTGGATAACGCCATCTGGTTGCTATGCGCCCGCGAGGGGCCCTGTGGCGGAGCTCACCTGAAGAATTCGGAACTCCAAGACCTGGCCGCGCGCGCTCGAATGAGGGCTCAGTCCGCCCCCTGCTGAAGTCCGAAATCTCGCGTCTCATCACGGACCAACCCTGATGGATTCGAATCACCGGTCCAACCTGTCCAGGTCGCCCGCCGAGGCGATCGCCGGGGAAGTCCTCTCCAGGCAGGTTCCCAAGCGTCCGGGAAGGGTTTGCCGGGCCCGGAGTCCCGGGACCGGAGCGCGCCAGTTCTATAGCCCGGCCACCCGGCCGCCCGGCGTTTAGAAGCCGGCGGCTCCGCCCGTTTGGATCTTGAAGGCGTCCCGGGGGAACGTAAGCTGGCGGCATGAAACATGCCGGCAAGGCGCGTCGCGCGGCTTTGCGCATGGTGGGTTGGACCTTGGGTGTGCTGGCCCTGGTGTTGCTCGGGGCTTTATGCGCCTGGCTGCTGGGCTCGTTGGTCCTCATGTTGTCCACCCTGTTCGTGTGCATCTGGGCCGCGTTCGCGCTGTTTACCCTGTTTTTCTTTCGCGACCCCACGCCCCGGGTACCCCGGGGCCGCGGCCTCATCGTGGCCCCGGCCTATGGACGGGTGGACGTGGTGGATCGCACCACTGAACCCTGGTTCCTGGGCGGCGAGTGCCACCGCATTTCGATCTTTCTTTCCGTTTTCGACGTCCACGTGCAATACGCCCCTGTGGCCGGCCGGGTCGCCATCCGCAAACACACGCCCGGCGTGTACCTGAGTGCCCTCCGCACCGAGAGCAGCAGCTACAATGAAAACGTGTTGCTGGGCCTGGAGGTGAACGAGCCGGCCGGTGAACGCGTGGCGGTGCGGCTCATCGCCGGTGTGGTGGCACGCCGTATCGTGCCCTTCGTCGAGGCGGGGGAGGAACTGGACCAGGGCGACCGGATCGGCCTCATCCAGTTCGGCTCCCGGGTGGAATTGTACCTGCCCTTGCGAGCGCGGGTGACGGTGAAGGTGGGTGACCGCGTCCGCGGCGGCGAAACCATTGTGGCCCATTGGGAATAGAGGAGGCCCCGACCCCATGGCACGCGCACCATCCACTCTCCAGGGCAGGCGCCCAGAAAACCCATCCGATCCCGACGCCGGGCTGCAGATCTATTTCCTGCCCAACCTTCTCACCGCGGGAAATCTCTTCTGCGGGTTTGTGGCCCTGACCAAGATCGTGGAGGCCGACCTGACACCCTCGCCGGAAGGAGTGATCAACTGGGGACCGATCAAGGTCGCCATGGCGTTCATCCTGTTGGCGTGCATCTTCGACCTGTTCGACGGTCGCGTGGCGCGGATGGGCGGAATCGACAGCCCGTTTGGACGCGAGTTCGATTCGTTGGCGGATCTGATCTCGTTTGGGGTGGCTCCGGCGTTTCTGGTGCATCGGGTGGTGCTGGCCGATGTCTTCGTGAATCAT
Source organism: Limisphaera ngatamarikiensis (assembly GCF_011044775.1). NCBI lineage: Bacteria > Pseudomonadati > Verrucomicrobiota > Verrucomicrobiia > Limisphaerales > Limisphaeraceae > Limisphaera > Limisphaera ngatamarikiensis. Next base: position 65,288 of record NZ_JAAKYA010000096.1, read on the forward strand.
CCCCAGATCGGCTGGTTCATCGCCTCCATCTACCTGCTGTGCGGGGCGTTCCGGCTGGCACGGTTCAACGTATTGGCCGCCCGGGGCGACCGTGGTACCACTGAATTCGTCGGCTTTCCCATACCCTCGGCGGCCGGGTTGGTCGTGTCTCTCACCCTGCTGATCATCCACCTCAACGAAAATGAACGCAGCCTGGGCCGATGGCGGTACATTCCGGCGGTGGTATTGGTCTTTCTTTCGATCATGATGGTCAGCACGGTGCGGTACCCGAGCTTCAAATCGTTGGGCCTGCGCGCCACCAGCACCTTCACCAAGGCCATCGGTGCTGCGCTCTTCCTCGGCATGCTCCTGGTGTTGCGGGAAAAAGTGCTTTTCTATGTGCTGCCGGGGTTCTTCACCGCCTACCTGATCTACGGATTCATCCGACCCAAATTGTCCCGGGCCCTGCTGCGGGAAATCGAAGACGAAGAGGACTGGAATGAACCGGCCCGGGGCACGCCCGAACCGGACCCGCCCGGGGGAGGTGACAACCCATGCGGGAGGTGATCCTCTCAGGGCTCACCGGTTGGATCAGCGGACTGCTGCTGTCCATCCCGGTCGGCCCGGTCAATCTCACCATCATGAACGAAGCCGCCCGGTGGGGGTTTCGCCGGGGCTGGTTCATCGGCTTGGGAGCCGCCTGCATGGAGGTGATCTACTGCGGCCTCGCCTTCGCCGGCGTCTCCTCCTTCTTCGGACAGCCCCTGGTGGAAAGCTTCATGGAGGTGTTCAGCTTCCTGTTCCTGGTTTTCCTGGGTTTGAAGTTCCTGCTCACCCGATCGGTGGAAACGGCCCCACGCGTGAGCCGGGGCAGCCGGTTGGAGCAGCGGCTGGAAGCCCGCTTGGAGGCGCGGTTCCACCCCCATTCGGCCTTCATGATCGGTTGGATCCGGACGCTGGCCAATCCGGGCGTCCTGCTGTTTTGGATCATCCTCGCGGGCAACTTTATGGCCAGGGGCTGGGTGGACCCCGGCTGGCCGGGCAAACTGGCCTGTTTGCTCGGGGTCGGTGCTGCCACGCTCGGCTGGTTTACCGCGCTGAGCTGGGGCGCCTCGCGCGGCATGGGCCGGCTCAGTGAACCCGCCCTCCTGAAAATGGAACGTGCCTCGGGTGTGGTGTTGCTCCTGCTGGCCGCCATCCACGGGGCCCACATCGCCTGGCAACTGGCCGGTCTGCGCCACCATTGATCCCGTCGCAGCCGTCATGACCCAAACCGCTGATGCCGTCCCTTTCGAATCGCCCGTGGCCGTCCGCGCCGCAATCGACGCGATGGCCACACGATTCGAAATCCTCGTGTACGGAACACACCCGCCCGCCCTGCGCGCCGCCGCCGAGGAGGCCCTGGCCGAGGTCCGACGACTCGAGTCCCGCCTCAGCTTCTATCGACCGGACAGCGAAATCGCCCGGCTCAACCAGCGCGGCGGCACCGAACCGGTTCGAATCTTGCCCGAGGTATGGACCCTCCTGGAACGGGCCGTGGCCCTCGGCCGGGCCACCGACGGTGCGTTCGACATCACCGTGGCACCCCTGCTCGAAGCGTGGGGGTTCGCGGGCGGCACGGGACACCGACCCGACCCCGAAACCCTCCACTCAGCCAGGAATCGTGTCGGCCTGCAATACCTGCGCTTCGACCGCCTCACCTGGTCGGTCAGCTTCGAAAAACCCGGTATGCGCGTGGACCTGGGCGGGATCGGCAAGGGCTACGCCATCGAACAGGCCGTGGAAATCCTCCGCGACGCCGGCGTCACATCCGCCCTCATCCACGGCGGCACCAGCACCGCTTACGGCCTGGGCGCACCGCCCGAAGCCGAAGCATGGCAGGTCGCCATCGAGCCGCCCCCCGAATTGCGCCGGCCCGACGCACCACCACTGGCCGTGGTTTCCCTCCGGGACCGCGCACTGTCGGTCTCGGCCGTCTGGGGCCGGGCATTCACCGACGCCGAGGGCCTCCACGGCCACGTCATCGACCCGCGGACCGGCCAACCCGTTTCCCGCGCCGTTTTGGCCGCGGTGGTGACCCGATCCCCCACCGAAGCCGACGCCCTTTCCACCGCATTGCTGGTCCTGGGTGCCGAGGGCCTGAACCTGCTGGCCCGGCAATGGCCCGACCTCCAAGCCCTTGTCCTCGGGCGGTGCGCAGGACAATGGCACGTCCAAACCCGGGGTCTCACACCCCACCCCGCTTACACGACAACCGGCCCGAAAACCTGACCGACAACCGGCCCGCCCGCCGCAAAGTTTGAACCGATCCGCCCGTCCGCCATCCAATCCTCGGAAACAGGGTGTTCTTGCATCGCCCATGCTCACGGGCAGAATGCACCCTTGCAGCATGCAGACGTGGAGAAACATGCCCGGGCCCGGCTTGCCGGAGGTCCAACCGAACCGGTTCCGACCGGGACTATTGCTCCTGGGCTGGTGGTTCGCAGTCCTCCTGTGCTGCACCGCCGCCGGCGCCACCTTTACCGCTTCCGTGGACCGCGGGGTCGCGCCCGTGGGCGAGCCCGTCACCCTCAACCTCACGTTCTCGGGCGGTGAACCGGAAGAACCGCCCCGGGTGCCGGATATTCCCGGCCTGCAAATCACCTACGCGGGCCGCTCAACCCAGTTCATCATGGTCAACAACCGCATCAGCTCCACCGCCACCCACACCTACACGGTGGTCGGACTCGAACCCGGCGACTACACCATCCCGGCTCTCCAGGTCCGCGTCAACGGGCAAACCCTCACCAGCGATCCCGTCTCCCTCCGCATCGTCCGCAGCGACCCGCGCACGCAACTGGCTTATCTGCGACTGTCCATCCCGGAGCGGCCGGTCTACGCAGGCGAGGTCTTCACGGTGAAACTGGACCTGTGCCTGCGCGACCGCATCGAAAACATCGCCAATGTCCAGCTCTCCCCGCTCCAGGTCGAATCCTGCACCCAGCTCAAACAGTCCCGGCTCCCCCAACAAACCGAACGCAACGAATTCGGCCAGTTCACGGTCATCCCCATGGTCTACACCCTGGTGGCCGCGCGCCCCGGCACGCTCACGATCGGCCCGGTGGACTGCAGCTTCGTCGCAGAAGTGATTCCGGAAGGAGGCCGACGCGATCCATTTGCCGGATTCGGTTTCGGCGTATTCCGATTTGGCGAGACCCGGCCCATCTCCCTGCGCGCCGACGCCCAAAAACTTCAGGTCCTGCCCCTGCCCGAACAGGGTCGGCCCCCGGAGTTCAACGGCGCCATCGGCCGCTTCAGCCTCTCCGTCGTCGCCGGCCCCACCAACGTCGCCGTCGGCGACCCCGTCACCGTCCGCGTGCAAATCCGCGGTCGCGGTGCACTCGACGCACTCAAACTCCCCGAACAGTCGGACTGGCAGGCCTTCAAAACCTATCCGCCCACCGAGAATGTCCAAACCTCCGACCCGCTGGGACTCGAGGGTGTCAAAACTTTCGAACTCATCGTCGTCCCTCAATCGGCCGGAATTCGTGCCCTCCCTCCCCTCCGGTTCGCCTACTTTGACCCCGAAAGCCGCACCTATCGGCAGCTGGCCAGCGAACCGATCCCCTTGCAGGTGCGCGCCGGTGCCGCCACCCCGCTGCCCGCCCTGGCCACTGAACCGCCACAACCCCGGACCCCACCCGCGCCCGCCCGGGACATCCGCGGCCTCAAACAACAGCTCGGGCCCATCGTCGCCACGGCACCGCCATGGATCACTCGCGGGTCCTTCTGGATTGCGCACAGTCTCCCCGTGGCAGCATGGCTGGGTCTGCTGGCCTGGCGCCGACGCGCCGAAGCCCTGGCCGCCGACCCCCGCCGACAGCGTCAGCGCGCCGCCCGCCGCCGCGTCCGCCACGCCCTGTACGAACTGCAAAAACTGGCCCCTGCCGGACCCCCGGATGCCTTCTACGCCGCCCTGTTCCGCCTGCTCCAGGAGCAGATCGCAGAGCGGCTCGACCTGCCCGCCTCCGCCATTACCGAGGCCGTCATCGAGGAACGCCTGCGCCCGGCCGGCCTGCCCGATGACCTCTGCCAGGAATTGCACGCCCTCTTCCAGCTCTGCAACCAGGCCCGCTACGCACCCGGCATGGTGGAGGCCAACCTCGATCGCGTCCGCGCCCGGGCCGAAGCCGCCGTGCAACGCCTCCAAAACTTCGGACCATGAGCGCGCACCAGCCCCCGGATTCCCGCAAATCCTGTGCAACAACCCGCCTCGCCGGCGAGCGGGCCGGGATTGCGCGACATGCCTGCGTTGTCGTCGGCCTCTGGCTGCTGACCCTCGCCACGGCCGCCGCGGCACCAGCGGCTGCGGCGACCGCATTCGACCAGGCCAACCACCTCTACGAACAGGGCCACTACGAGGAGGCGGTCCGCACTTACGAAGATCTGCTCCACCAGGGCATCCGCACCGCGGCCGTCCTCTACAACCGCGGCAACGCCTGGTTCAAAGCCGGCCACCTCGGCCGCGCCATCGCAAGTTACCACGAAGCCCTCGAACTGGCTCCGCGCGATCCCGAAATCCGGGCCAACCTCCAGTTCGTCCGTGAACAGGTCCGACCCCCATCCTTCAAACCCGGCACTCTTCAACAATGGCTCACCCGGCTCACCGTCAACGAATGGACGTTGGCAGCCGCCGTGCCGTTTTGGATCTCTCTGCTCCTTCTGATGGCAAGTCAGGTGCGTCCGGCATGGAGGGCCCGATTCAAGGGCCTCCTCTGGTGCACCGGCCTCCTCACCCTGTTCCTGGCCGCACTCACGCTGGCGGCCCATCTCCTCTGGCAATACCGTCGCCCGGCAGTCGTCATCACCGCCACCGCGCCGCTCCGCAACGGTCCATTCGAAGAATCTCCCGTGCTGCTGCAACTCCACGACGGCGCCGAAGTCCTCGTGTTGGAACGCAAGGACAATTGGCTCCGGGTCACCCCCGACGGCATCCAATCCGGCTGGGTCCCGCAGGACGCCCTTTGGATCCCCGGCACCCTCTGATCGCACCGCCACGGCCCGAGGTCGCCTGCCACACACCCGGGCGCGCCCTTCTTTGCCGCAGCATTCCCGGCCGCTTGCCGGACTGCGGGTTCGCAACAGCCCCGGCTCAACCCGTCCCGCCGCTGCAGCACGTCACACCCGAGCACCACGGCGCTCCCAAAATCGCTGGCCTGCGAATTCCCGCCGGATTCATCTGCCGGGCGCACCTCGGCGCCCGTGGAAACGGTGGCAGCGCCGCGGCTCACGCCTGCAGCACGTCTTGCACAGGTCGACCGGGACAAACAATCGCACACGCAACCCGCCGTTCCCGGGAGCGGCCGGACCGGCAGGAACCGCACGCGCGCAGGCCGCTCCCCCAAGGTCCCCGGGCACTTCCCTCTGGCTCCCGCCCGCCTGCGCCACCACAATGCCGGCCATGAACGGGATCCACCTGCACAACCGGGTGGCGGTGGTCACCGGAGCCAGTCGTGGACTGGGCCGCGCCATCGCCCTGAAACTGGCCGGGGCCGGGGCCGACGTGGCATTGCTGGCCCGGGACGTCCAACGGCTCTCTTCCGTTGCCGAAGAAATCCGGCAGCGCGGTCGCCGTGCCCTGCCCCTGCCCTGCGATGTCTCGTCCGAATCCGACGTCGCCGCAGCTGCCGGGGAAATCCGCAAGGCCTTCGGCGTCGTACATATCCTGGTCAACTCCGCCGGGATCAACATCCGCAAGCCCATCACCGACTTCACCCTGGAGGAATGGCATCGCGTACTGGACACCAACCTCACCGGCGTGTTCCTCATGTGCCGGGCCCTGATCCCCCTGATGCGCGGCCAGGGTTACGGGCGGATCCTCAACCTCACCTCCATCATGAGTCATGTGGCGCTGCCCGGTCGCACCGCTTACGCGGCCAGCAAAACGGGTCTGCTCGGTTTCATCCGGGCCCTCGCACTCGAACTTGCGCCCGAGGGCATCACCGTCAATGGCATCAGCCCCGGACCGGTGGCCACCGAGATGAACCGTCCCTTGCTGGAAAACCCCGAGCTGCACCGCGAGTTTACAGCCAGGATCCCCATGGCACGTTGGGGCACGGAGGAGGAAATCGCCGCCCTGGCCCTCTACCTGTGTTCCGACGAGGCGGGATGGATCACCGGAACGGACATTCGCATTGACGGCGGCTGGACGGCTCAGTGAAGGCCCGGTGACAAGCCGGACCGGGACCGATCACCACAAGCGACCGACCCCGATCCCGGCTCACGTCACCATCCCCTCCCAAATCCAGACGGCTCCCCTGGAACCCGGGCATGCACCCGCCCGGCGGCCTCCCACGCCGCCCGACCGGGCTCCCGGCACAACGGGCCTACCGCCTGACTGCCGCCCCTTGACGAGGCCGAACACCCAGCGGCCCGCCGTTCACTGTCAGCCACAACTCGCTCGCCGGAAGCAGATGCCGGTAGAAAAACGCCTGCATCCATTCCTCCGCCGGATGCACGGTCTGCACCCCCACACTGCCCGCCAACTCTGCACGGGCCTCCAAAACCACGCGCCACGTTCCGCGCCGCGTTCCCCCGGGCACACGCAGCTGCACCGGAACCTGATTGGTACCCGCAGGCACACGAGCCGGAACCAAGGTCGCTCCCGGCGGGCCTTCGCGAAGGCTGAGGGTAACCGGACCGTCAAATCCATCCCTGCGGACCACATGCACCATGCCCGTCACCGTGCCGCCGGGTCGGACCGCAAGCGCAGACGGCGTCCAGTACACGGCAAAACCGGGGCGCGCCTGGCTCAATCGCAAGCGATACCCGTACGCGGAACCGCCCTTGCCCTGGGTGTCGGTCAACCGAACCCAGTACTCGCCATCCTCGGGGATGGTCAGTTGAAGCCACGGATCGGCTTGATGCGTGAGCCAGCCACAGGACGGGTCCGGCACATCATCGGCCGAAGCAAGGACCTCGTCTGAGCCCCGTCCGCATTCCAAACGCGCGTCCAGGGGTGATCCCAGCCGCCGGGCCAGGACCTCCAACACGACAACCTGGCCCGCCCTGCCGGCGAACCGGTAAACGTCCTCGTCCCCCGGTTTTTCAATCCGGCCATTGACCACACACGGAAGGTCCAGCCGACACGCCCCGGCAGGCCCATCGTTCGGCTCGCTCTCACCGGCTTCGGGCAACGTATCCAGCGCAAGCCACACGCTGCCCAGGTCAACCGACCCTGCCTTCAACCGGATCCGTTGCAAGCCCGGATCCAAGCCCTCCGTCGGGATCGTCAGCCGCTCCACCGGCAGGTTCCAACCGCTCAGGTCGAGGGTCAAAGGCTCGCCCACACGCCCGCCCAACGGAAACACATCCGTCACCCACGGGATCTCACCCACCGTCAGCCGATACACAAAATCCTCCCGACCGCGATACAACGCGTCCCGCACCTCCAGCGTGTATAGCCCGTCCTCGGGAATCTCACAAAACAACACCGGGTCGGGCTCAAATCGAAAATCATCGCACGCCACAAGTTCCCGCCCCTGTACGTCCCGCAAAACCAGCACCGCCTGGAACCAGCCCGGAACCGCGTCCGCCAGGTACGGAATCAGTGCCCGCGCCTGCAGCGCCGCCACCAACCGTTGCCCCCGACGAGCCCGGAAAATGTAACGGTCAGTCGTCCCGGGCAGGATCTGCCCGTTCAACACCACCGGTAGTTCGACCGGCACCGGCCCCGAGGCGTCCCGACCCGTCTCCGGCAACCGGCCCAAACGAGCCAAAAACCGTTCCAACTCCGGATTCGGCATCTCCGCGGCCGGCTCGGACTGCTCGGGGCATACACCGACAAAAAACCGAAACGGATTGGACACCCCGGCAGGACCCGCCAGCCGCAGCTCCATCTCTCCGGGCACCACCGTCTCCGCGATCCGCACCCGCAGCCGGACCCGTTCCGCCAATGCCGGGGTGGCATTCCGATTGGGTGGATTGGCGAGGATCTCGTTCACACTCTGCTGCCAACGCTCCTCATCGGCGTTGGTCCAGGCATGGGGGGCTCCCGACTCCAATCCGCCGGAACGGCGCGCATTCATCCACGCACGACGCCTCTCCGCCAGTTGCCGCAACTCATCCCGCAATTCATTGAACCGGGCTGGCGACATGGGCCGATGGTACTCCAGCACCTCGGCCTCCACCCCCGGCCGGTCCCACAAAACCCGGTCCACCCGTGCCAACCCGCGTCCACCCACCGTCACCTCCACCGTCGTCCCGATTTGTCCGCCGGCCGGATGGACATAACCAATCCGCGGCGCCACCGGCTGAGCCCATACCAGCGCGGCCTTCACAAGCCCGAGGACACACCCCAGCCCCAGCGCGAACCGAAGCCGCGCCCGCAACAAGCCAGCTCCGGAAAGCCGGCCCCGACGAAACCCGTCGCCACTCGACGCAACCCAACGGGTCATACCGTCTCCATGATCTCGCGCAACAGGCGCGGGCCCGAGCCCGCTTCCGACGTCTCCGGCAACACCCGCACCGGTTGCCCCTCCGGATGCGGCAGCGTGGCACCCGGATCAATCCCCAGCAGCGTATAGATGCTGGCCAACACCTCGGCCGGATGAACGGGCCGTTCCACCACTTCTTCACCCGTGCGGTTCGTGGCCCCGAGCACCTGCCCGCCCTTGAATCCGCCACCAGCCAGCAGCGCGGAAAACGCGCGCCCGTAATGGTTCCGGCCCCCATTCCACGGCGGATCCCACTGGACCTTCGGCGTCCGACCAAACTCGCCCGAGACCCAGACGATGGTCTCGGCCAACAGACCACGTCCGGCCAGATCCTCCAGCAGTGCCGACAACCCCTGGTCCAGTTCCGGCAGTTTCCGGTTCATCACCTGGAAGTGTTGCTTGTGCGTGTCCCAGCCCTTGTAGTTGATCGTCACATACGGCACGCCCTGCTCCACAAGCCGGCGCGCCATCAGACAGCTCTGTCCGAAGGTGTTCCGGCCGTACCGGTCCCGCACCGCGTCCGGCTCACGGGTCAAATCAAACAACCGGCCCGCCTCCCCAAGAATCAGTTCATACGCCTGCTCCTCCGAAGCATAAAAACTCTGCAGGGTCGCATCCCCGGGCAATACCCGGCCCAACGTGTTCAACTCCGCCAACAGGGCGCGCCTCCGACGCTGGCGTTCGTCGCTCACCCCGGGCGCCACAATCCCCTCCACCTCGAATCGCGCCCGGGCCGGGTCGCCGCCCGTCACAAACGGCCGCGCACCGTATCCGAGAAACCCCGCCTCCGAAAACCGCCCCTGCGGTTCCGTCAACACAATGTACGGCGGAATCAGGCCGCCCGGCCCGCCCGTCCGTCCCTTGAAATGCGCCACCACCGCCCCCGCGCTCGGAAACACATCGCGCCCGCCCGGATTATGCCCCGTCTGCACAATGTACGAAGCTGTCTCGTGGGCATTGCTCCCATGGGTCAGGCTCCGAATCAGGACATACTTGTCCGCCTGCCCCGCCAACCGGGGCAACAACTGCCCGATCCGAATCCCGGGCACATTCGTCTCCAACGCCGAGTTCAAGGGTCCGCAATAATCCCGCCCGGCCTCGGGCTTCGGATCAAACAGATCAATGTGACACGGCCCCCCCCACAACCAGACCTGGATCACCGAACGCGCCCGCGGGGTCCGGGAGGGCGACGCCGCCCGCAACCCCCAACCATTCAGCAGCAACAACCCGCCCGCCCCATACAAACACCGCCGCAACATCTCCCGACGCGACATCGGGACGCCCAGCCGCTCCAACAACCGCATCGCATCCCGGCGCACAGAGCGCCCGGGGTCAGATCCTTCCGGGTTCATACGTTTCTCTCCGCCTCACGTCAGTGTCGATGAACAAACTCCGCAGTGTTGATCAGTGCCCAGAGCAAATCCTCGGCAGCCTCGCGCCGCGACGCCGCCCGCGCAAACAGCCGTTCCACCACTTCCAACTCCTCCCGCGTCGGCAACCGGGACAACACCACCCCATGAAATCGCTCCGCCACCTCCTGCGGACTCCGGCCCCGCTCAGCACCCCAGGCCACCAGCGGGCTCTGCCCTATTTTCCGCAACACCTGGGAACCGTTCAACCAATGAAGCCGCTGCGCCGGAGTGCTCCGCAGGTTCCGCTCCGACTCCAGCCCCGTGTCCCGCGGAGACCGCCCCAATAGGTCCAAAAACGGACTCGAAATGCTCCCATCCGGGATCAACACCGCCCGCGTCCCCGCCGGCAACACCGTCCACGGCTCGGGAATCGCGCTGGTGTAGGAGTCACCACTCGAGGTCACCTGATTCAACGCATCCAACAACACCTCCGCCTCCAGCCGCCGCACCGGATAACAGGCAAAGTTCACCGCAGACTCCGGACCCGGCACCGCCGGTACACACGATTGCTGATACGGATGCGACCGGAGAATCACGCGAAACAAGTGTTTCCAATCGTACCCCGAGGACACCAGCTCCGAGCTCAGATACCGCAATAGGGCCGGATTCGACGGCGGATTGTCCGGCCGAAAGTCATCCGGCTCATGCACGATCCCCCGGCCCATCAACCACGACCAAACCCGGTTGGCCAAACAGGCGCTGAACCACGGGTTTTCGGGCCGAATCAGCCAGTCCGCAAACAGTTCACGCGGATCCCGACCCGGCTCCAGTACCAGCTCCGCACCGTCCGGCATCCGCACCCGTCCCTCCGGCCCCCACCACTCCCGAATCCGGGGCGAGCGCGGGTCGTGGTAAACAATCTCCTCCTTCCACTCGCCGGTCGGCTTGTACGCCACCCCGGCAAAACACGCCGCCATCCCGGCCCACTGGTTGGAGGGACAGTGCTCCCATCGCAACCCCAGGAAGGTCAACGCCACCGCACGGGCAATCCCCACCGGATCCCGCGACGGGACCGCCCGATAAACATTCACCGCCGGTTCGCGGAAATTGCTCCCGCTGGATGTCAACAGCGCCCGCACAAACCGATCGTAGGAAACGTTCCGCCGGAACGCGTCCCGAATCCAGCGGTGATACGCCTGGGCCGCATTGGGCCACAGATTCACCGGGTATTCCGCTTTCACCCGCAACAGCTCGCTCCACTTCAGCGCCAGGTAGTCCGCCCATTCCTCCCGCGCCAGCACCTTCTCAATCCACACGTCGCGCTTGTCCGGCCGCCCGTCCGCCAGAAACTCCCGAACCTCCTGCTCCCCGGGCAACGTGCCCGTCACATCCAAATACAACCGCCGCAAAAAGACCGCATCCGAACACAACGGAGCCGGCCGAAGCCCCAGTTCGGCCAGACGCGCAAACACCGCCTCGTCCACCCCGTTGCGGGCCTGCACCCCGCCCGGACCCGTGAACGGATCTTCCACCGCGCGCAGTGCCCCGCCGCACAACAGCGCCACCCAAACCGCCGCAATCCAACACCTTCTCATGTTCCCTCCGGACCGGACAACCGCCGGAACACCAGCCCCTCCACCTCCACCAGCAACTCCGGCCGGCAAATGTCCGCCTGCACATACACCGTGGGACACGGCGGCAGCCGTCGCTCACACACCGCACGGCAGATCTCCCCCATGCCCGCATCCTTCACGTAAACACGCGCACACACCATGTCCATCAGACCGGCACTCACACCCGGCCAGCCATGCCGGGCAAAATTCTCACCGTCCAGCAACGCCGCAATGTTGTCGAATGTCTCCTCCGCCTGAGCCTGAACATCCCCGGGATGTGCCACCTTCTCGCCCACAATGCTGGCCGTGCCGGAAACCCAGACCCAGAGCCCGCCCAAACCCCGCACCGCCATCCCGCGCGAAAATAATGGCTGTGGCCAGCCGTCCGCGGCTGTGTACCGGTAGGCCGGAACCTGCCGCGGATTCTCCAGGGCCAGTCGCTCCAGGGCCCCGTCCGCTCCCTTCAAAGCCACCGCCGCCAGTCGCACAGGGCCACCAGGTCCCGCCCCGATTCCCGTACTGGCCGGATAGGGGAACCGAATCGCCGTAGCATCCCCGCTCAACCGCCCCCGCCCCGGCCATACCCCCTCGAAAGCAGCCGCACGGCCGCGATTCATCGCAAGGTAACGGGAGCCCCTGCCTTCCGTGCCCAAAATCTCCGGTACCTGAATCCATGTGCGCATCAGGTCCGTCACCTCCAGATCCGCCAACGCCAGTTCACCCGCCAGCTGCCCAAACAAATGCCGCGTCTGCTGCTCCACCGGGGCCGATGCCTCCGCACCCTCCAACCCGGCCACGTGCAACCACCGCAAACCCGCATGCGCCGTCTCCACACTCCACCCGCTTACCCTCCGGACCGAGATGTCTCCACCGCCCACCCACCAGGCTTCCACTGCCATATGCGCCCCCTCCAACGGAGGTTGCACGGAAAAATGACAAACCGCCGGCCGACACCAATCCGCCGACCCCACCAGTGCCTCGCACAGCTCCCGGTCCGCCGCGTCCCTCAAAAACCAGTGCAACACCACGGGGCGCATCGCCAAATCCGGCCCGGCACAAAGCTTCCGCAACGTCTCCATCACCGCCAATGCCTCCGAAATCAGGCTCCCCCCGCCCACCGGACACACGCTCGCCCAGGCATAAATCCCACCAGCCCAGGAAACCCGGGATGCGGCCCGCGCCACTCCCATCGCCCAACGCCCCGCCGGCCGGCCGAGCGCCCCTCCACTCGTCCCCCGGCTCCCCTCCGATTCTGCGGCACTGAATCCCATACGAGTCGCGTACCCACCCCCTTGGACGTCGCCGGAAGCCCCAAGGTTTCACCTCTCGGTCCGCCCCCCGATTTCCGCACCCCTCTGCCCCCGGGCTGGCAACTCCGCCTCCCGCAAGCCATTGGTCGAGGCACCGCAGAGCTGTGACCGCAGGGGGCAACCGTGATGCCTCCCCACCACGGCATTGTCCGGCCCACCAGGTTTCAATCACCGTGCGCCCAGACGCCGGCCCAACGGCAATCCACCGACAAGAATCGCAACCGGCCGACACATTTTTGCAAGTCGCCGACAAGAATTCGCAAGCCACCGAAAGCTCCGCATTCACGAACACAGTACGCTGCGGCCCGGTATGAAAACGCAAACCACTCAGATCAACACCGTGCAGGGGCGAACTCAACCCTGCCCTCTCTGGCACGGTCGCACGACGGCCTTTACGCTCGTGGAACTTCTGGTCGTCATCGCCATCCTCACCGTCCTTGCGGGCCTGCTCCTCCCCGTTCTGGCGTCCGCCCGGGAACGGGCCCGCCGCATCGCCTGCGCGTCCAACCTGCGCCAGATCCACCTCGCTGTCGCCCTGTACGCCGAAGACCACAACGACCGGCTTCCCTGGAAGTACGAGCTCAAAAAGACCACCCTGAAACCCGACGACCTGGCCAAGGGCAAACGACTCCAGACGCTTGAGGACGGCATCCACATTCTCCTGGCCCCCTACCTCGGTGTCTCCCCGGAAGCCGCAGCCGCCGCCGGCAGTTTCCCGGCTGCAAAAGTGTTCCAATGCCCCTCCGACCGCGGCGACGCCTCCGACCGCACGCCCGTTTTCGACCGCCGCGGCTCCAGTTATCAGGTGGAAGGTTCGGAGTTGGGCCGCAAACCCGAGGACCAGCACAAAAACCGCTTCTCCTACGCCAATAACGTCGACATCGCGCGCGACCTCTTCAAACCATGGGATTCCGATGACCCCCTCAAAGTCATGGAAAAGCTGGCCAAGGGCGAGCTCGGCCCCGTGAAATGGCACGCCCGGTTCTTCAACAAGGTCATGGGGGACGGCCGGGTCATCACTCTATCCTCCAAGGAGCAGGACAAAGAATCCAAGAACGACCTCTGATCGAAAGCCCGGTAAAACATGAACGCACCCCTGCAACCCAAACACCGGTGGCTCATCCGAATGCGTCTGTGGCATCGCTGGATTGGCGTGGTCGCCGCCCTTTTCATGCTCATCTTCAGCACCACCGGGATCATCCTCAACTACAAGAAACCCATCCTCGGCACGCTGGGTCTCCTCCCGGGGGCCCAAAAAGAGGACGGATCGCAGAAGACGGAGAAAACACCCTTTACCAACCTCGGCGCCAATCCCACCACCCACGCCGTGCGCGGTGCGGGCCAGCAAACCAACCTCCACCTGACCACGGCCACTCACCTGGACCAATGGCCCGTGTCGGCCCAAACGGCCCTCGCCATGGCACAAACCCTCTGGGGCGACACCCGACTCGAAAAACTTGAACTCAAAACGGAGGACGGTCGCTGGACGTGGAAGATCAAGCATCCTGACGGCGCCGAACTCCTCATGGACGCCGCCACCGGCGAGTTTTATGTCAAAGGTCGGTACGAAAAAGTCGTCCGCTCCGATCCCACTGGAGCCATCGTTCGGCAAACCGACTGGGGCAAGGTCCTGCTCGACCTTCACACCGGCAAAATCGCCGGGGAATGGGGCAAGGCCCTGATGACCTTGGCCGGCGCCCTGCTCATGTTTCTGACGGTCTCCGGCCTCTACGTCTGGCTGAAGCCCCTGCTCGTGCGCAAACAACAGAGCGCCCTCCGCAAGACACAGACCCCGCCCATCTCACGCCCCAACCCAACAGAGGCCCAAAAACCGGAACCCCTTCATTCCGGCCCCTGAAGCACACGTTCACCACTCCAAACCTGCGTACGCCCAACCACCGCCAGGTTCGGTCCGGGTTCATTCTCAATGCCGCCCTGCTCGGCGCCAAAGTACGGGCCATGGTCGCCCAACACGGGCCACAGCTCTGCCTCTCTCAAGAAGGCGGCCCAACCGGTTACGGGTTCGGGGGAGGCATCGTCAACGACAGCCCGGAAATCACCACCCCACGCAACCCTTCACTGAGTCTCAACGCCGACGCCCTGACACTCTGGCACGATCGGCTCCTGGTCACCACCGAACAAGGAATGCCCAACCGGCCGGGCGGAATCGCCATGAGCCAACTCCCACCCCAAGCCGGTTCCCTACTGGCTTGGCATACGCAGGCCGAACATTGGACCTTCCTCTGGGCACCCGCCGAGGACGGGATCCTCGAAACAGCACCTACACCGCAGGCACCAGGGGGACCCGCTGAAATCCGGGCGCGGGAGGAGTTCACCGCCGAAGCTTCTCAACCCGTACGATTCTTCCGCTTGCGCGCCAAGGCGGGAGGACCCAACACACCGGGCCGCAACAGACCCGACCTCTTGCCGGCCCGGGTGTCTCCTCGCCCGGCGTGAAACCCGCAACGCTGCAAATTCCCTCATCTTGACCAGCCACCAAGGCTCCCTACCATGCCGGCCGCATGAGCCCGGACGAACTCCGCGCCCGCGTCGCAGAAATCCGATGGCACCACACCATTGACCTGGGCCATGGCATCGTCACGCCCGGTCAGGACAACAGCCCGCGCAAACTGGCCCGACTGAAACTGCCCGCAACGCTCGCGGGCAAAACCGTCCTCGACGTCGGCGCCTGGGACGGCTTCTTCTCCTTTGAAGCCGAACGCCGCGGCGCCGCACGCGTCCTGGCCACCGATTCCTACTGCTGGAACGGTTCCCACGAATGGGGCTCCAAACGAGGGTTCGACCTCGCCCGCCAGGTCCTCGGCAGCAGGGTCGAAGACAAACTCATCGACGTGCTCGAGCTCTCACCAGACACCGTGGGCATGTTCGACGTCGTCCTGTTCCTCGGCGTGCTCTACCACATGAAACATCCCTTGTTGGCGCTGGAACGCGTCGCCAGCGTCACCCGCGAGCTCATGATCCTCGAAACCATGGTGGACCTGCTCCACCTCCGCAGACCCGCCATTGCCTTCTACCCGGGCGACGAGGTCGGCCGCGACGCCACCAACTGGTGCGGACCCAACCCGGCCGCCGTGGTGGCCATGTGTCGCACCGCGGGATTCCGTCGCGTGGAAATCGTCTCCGGCGTCCGCCCCTGGTGGTGGCGCTGGGCCCGCGCCGCTTGGCTCCGCTGGCGCCGCGGTTTCGCCTTCTGGTCACTCGCACGAACCGACCGCATCGTTGTGCACGCCTGGAAGTAGATCCCCCGGCCCCACCGGCCCGACCCCACCCACTCCGCGCCCCCGGACCGCCCTCCGCTCCGCCCCGGTCCCATTCGCGCGAACCGTGCTTGGCTGGTTCCTTCACTCTGGTAGCCTGCGCGCATGGCATACGCCTCTTTCGGTGACTTCGTCCAACGGCTGGAAGCGGAAGGGGAACTGATCCGCATCCGTCAACCTGTCGCCACCGAACTCGAAATCACCGAACTGGCCGACCGACAAATGAAAGCGCCCGGCGGCGGCAAGGCCCTCCTGTTCGAACAACCCACCGTCAACGGCCAACCCTCACCCTTTCCATTGGCCATCAACACCATGGGCTCCTGGAAACGCATGGCCCTGGCCCTGAATGCCGAGAGCGTGGACGCCGTGGCCGCCGAACTCGGTTCGCTTCTCAGGGCCAAACCGCCCATGTCCTTCCGGGAAGCCATCCGCCTGCTGGGACACGCACTCGACCTCCGCCACGCCCGGCCCCGCCTGGTCCAGGACGGCCCCTGCAAGGAGGTCATCCACCGTTTCGACCCGCCCCCGCGCCGCACCCAGCCCTGGCCCAAGGCGCCCGACATCCTCCGCGACCCCGACGCCGCCCGGCACGCGCCCCTCCCCACTCTCCTGAACCTGCCCATCCTCAAATGCTGGCCACTCGACGCCGGCCGCTTCATCACACTGCCCTGCGTCGTCACCCGCGACCCCGACACCGGCGAACGCAACCTGGGCATGTACCGCATGCAGGTCTACGACCCCACCACCACCGGCATGCACTGGCAGCTCCAAAAAGTCGCCGCCCGCCACGGCCGTCGTTACTACGAAAAAGGCGAACGCATGCCCGTGGCCGTGTTCCTCGGCGGCGACCCCGTCTACACCTTCGCCGCCACCGCGCCCCTCCCCGACGGCCTGGACGAGTTCCTCCTCGCCGGTTACCTCCGAAAAAAATCCGTCGAACTGGTCCGATGCGAAACCGTCGACCTCGAGGTCCCCGCCGATGCCGACTTCGTTCTGGAAGGCTACGTCGATCCCTGCGAGCCCCTGCGCGAAGAAGGACCCTTCGGCGATCACACCGGCTATTACTCCCTGCCCGAACCCTATCCCGTCTTCCACATCACCGCCATCACCCATCGAAAGCACGCCATCTATCCCGCCACCATCGTCGGCATCCCGCCCATGGAGGATTTCTACCTCGGCAGCGCCTCGGTCAAACTCTTCCTCCCGGTCTTCAAAATGAACTTCCCGGAAATCGTCGACATTGCCCTGCCGGCCGAAGGCGTCTTCCACAACCTCGTCTTCGTCAGCATCCGCAAGACCTACCCCATGCAGGCCTACAAAATCATGCACGGCCTTTGGGGCATGGGCCAGATGATGTTCACCAAGTACATCGTCGTCGTGGACCACTACGTCAACGTCCACAACACCAGCGAGGTCCTCTTCCACCTCTGCGCCAACACCGATCCCCAACGCGACTGCCTCTTCACCCGCGGCCCGGCCGACGTCCTCGACCACGCCACCCAGCAAATCGGCATCGGCACCAAACTCGGCATCGACGCCACCCGCAAACTCGCCGGCGAAGGATTTCCGCGCCCCTGGCCGCCGTTGATCGAAATGGACCCCACCGTCCGCACCAGGATCCAACAGCTCTTCCCGCAAAGTTGAACCCGTTCAACCCTTTCACCAACCGGAGCCAATACCGCCCGGGACCGCCCCTCGCAAATCCGCCCCGCCGAATGGCCCCACCTCCTCCATCGTCCAATCCTTGGCCTATGAAGACGCGATCACCGACCCTCCTCAGCCGCCGCCCGTCCGCCGGCACATTAGTCCCGTTGGGCCTCGTCCTCTGGCTCCTGTCCCTTGCCCAAACCCCGGACGCACACGCCGCCGCCCCTCCGAAACTCCGGGTCAGCGAGAATAAAAGATTCCTGGTCACCGAAGCCGGTCAACCTTTCTTCTGGCTCGGCGACACCGCCTGGGAACTCTTTCACCGACTCAACCGCGAAGAAGCACTCCACTACCTCGATACCCGCGCCCAACAAGGGTTCACCCTCATCCAGGCGGTCGCCCTGGCCGAACTCGATGGCCTGAACACCCCCAACCCCTACGGTCATCGGCCCCTGCTGGACAACGATCCCACCCGCCCCGACGAAAAACCCGGCCCCGACAACGATTATTGGGACCATGTGGACTTCATTGTGCAGGCGGCAAACCAGCGGGGTCTCTACATCGGTCTGCTGCCCACCTGGGGCGACAAATGGAACAAAAAGTGGGGCACCGGACCCGAGATTTTCACACCCCAAAATGCCGAGGTCTACGGCGAATGGCTGGGGCGTAGATACCGCAACGCAGCCGTCGTCTGGATCCTGGGAGGCGATCGCCCCATCGAAACGGATGCCCACCGCGAAATCATCCGCGCCATGGCCCGCGGCCTGCGCCGTGGCGACGGCGGCGCCCATCTCATCACCTTCCACCCCGTCGGAGGAGCCGGCTCGGCCCAGTGGTTCCACGACGAACCCTGGCTGGACTTCAACATGCGCCAAAACGGCCACGGCACCGAATACAACGGCCGCTACGAACTCACCCGCGCCGATTACAACCGCACACCCGTCAAACCCGTCCTCGACGGCGAGCCGATCTACGAAGATCACCCGGTCCATTTCGACCCCGCCCGCCAGGGCCACTCCATCGCCGCCGATGTCCGCCGGGCCGCCTACTGGGACCTGTTCAGCGGCGCCTTCGGTCACACCTACGGGCACCACTCCGTCTGGCAAATGTGGGCACCGAACCGCGAGCCCATCAACCATCCGCTGCTCCCGTGGCGCGAAGCCCTCCAACAACCCGGCGCCCGCCAGATGGTCCATGCCAAACGACTGCTGCTGTCCCGTCCCTTCCTCACCCGCGTCCCGGATGACGCACTCCTCGTTCCGGACCGGGTCCCCACCAGCGTCCCCGGTGCGGGGCGTTACCGGTTCGTCGCCACACGCGACTCCGCCGGCTCGTACGGCATGGTCTATGCCCCCGTGGGACGGCCCTTCCGTGTGCGCCTGAACACCCTAGAGGCCCGGGAAATCCGTGCCTGGTGGTTCAATCCCCGAACCGGTCAGGCCCAACCCGCGGGCCAATTCCCCGCCAGGGGTGAACAGACCTTCACACCGCCCGATCCCGGCGAACACCTCGACTGGATCCTCGTCCTCGACGACGCCAGTAAAAACTATCCGCCCCCGGGACAACCATGAGCCGCAACCGCATCCTCGCATTCGTCCTGCTCTTCGGGGCCGGCACTTTCGAGCAGGCCACCGCCCGCGCGCCCGCCTTCCACCTCATCACCAACGCCGTCCACCTGGAAGGCGTGGGACCGGACAATCCGATCATCTACGACAACGACTGGTGGTCGGACGTCTTCGACAAGGACTACCTCTTCGCCCGTGCCAGCCTCGGCACCATCCGCCTCCAGGGACTCATCGTCACCCGGGACATGTGGGACTGGCAAAAGGGCTACCTCTACACATTCGAACAATGCTGGGAGGACGCCCGCAAAGCCATCGACCGCGCCCGCGCAGCCGGACTCCGCAACATACCCGAACCCGTCCGCGGCGCCGACCGCGCCTTGCAACCTCCCGCTTCCCGCCGAATCCACGAAACCGTGCCGCAAACTTCCCCCGGCACCCGGCTCATCATCGAAGCGGCCCGACGGGCCACCCCCCAAAAACCCCTGCTCATCATTTGCGGTGGCCCCCTCACCACCGTGGCCAACGCCCTCCTGCTCGACCCGGACATCGCCGACCGCATCCTCGTCTTCAACCTCACCGTCAACGGCGGCTACAACGGCAAGGACGCATGGTCCGTCTACATCGTGTGCAAGCTGGCCCGCTACGTGGACTGGGGCGGCGGAGCCTTTTGGGACCCCGACTCCGTGTTTCGCCCCGCCGATTTCGACCCCCTGCCGGACAATCCCATGACCCGCGAAATGAAACGATTCATCCGAACGGACCTTGGCCGAGCCAACCAGCTCGGCGACGGCGCGCCGCTGGTCTGGCTCTTCCAACACAGCTGCTGGCGACGCGCCGAACCACGCCGCGCCGTCTATGTCGAAGGCACCCATCCCTCCGTCGCGTTCGAGTCCGTTTCCACTCCTCAAGAAGCCGACCTTCTTGTGATCCCCAAAGACGCCACCGACATCCCGGCCTGCCGCCAGGAGTTCCTCCGGGTCCTGATGGATCCCCAATTGTTTCCGGCGCAGCGCAATTGAGCGCTGTCACCCCCGGAGCCGCCGCCCGGCCGGCACCGGTCATCCCCCGGTCCCGTTCTGAACGGCGCGTGCACCGGCGCGGACCTCTCCTCTCCCATGCCAGAGCGTGTACAGGGCCGGCAGGACCACCAACGTGAGGGTCATGTTGGTCAGCACCCCGCCCACCACCACGGTGGCCAGCGGACGCTGCACCTCGGCACCCACGCCGGTGCTCAGGGCCATCGGCACAAAACCCAGCGCCGCCACCAACCCGGTCATCAACACCGGCCGCAATCGAACCAAACATCCTTCTCGCACTGCCTCCTCCAGCGCACGGCCGCGTTCCCGCAGCTGCCGGATGAACGTCACCAGCACCAGCCCATTCAAGACCGCCACGCCGCTCAAGGCCACAAAACCGATACCGGCGCTCACTGTCATGGGCATCCCCCGCAACCAGAGCGCCGCCACGCCTCCCACGGCCCCCAGTGGGATTCCCGTGGCCACGATGGCTACGTCCCGCACCGAGCCCAAACTCAAATACAACAGACCCAGGACCAAACCCAACGCAACCGGTACAACCACCATCAAACGCCGCCGCGCCCTCTCCATATGCTCGAACCGGCCGCCCCACTCCATCGTGTAACCCGGCGGCAGCACCACGCTCTCGGCGATCCGACGCCGCGCCTCGTCCACAAACCCTGCCGTGTCACGACCCTGTACATTCACCTGAACCGTCACCCGCCGGCGCGCCCATTCGCGCTGGATGGCAGCCGGCCCCTCGGTCTCAACCACTTGTGCCACCTCTCCCATGCGAATCACCGCCCCGCCAACCGTCGGAAGCGGGGTTTCTCTCAACACCTCAACCTCCCGACGATGAGAGTCCGGCAGACAAACCACCAGGGGAAACCGGCGCTGGCCTTCCCGCACCTCCCCCACCCGCAGGCCCCCAATCGTTCGCACCCAGTCCAGCACCTCCTGAACCGAAATCCCGTACCGACCGGCCACCTCGGGAGCCACCCGCACCTCAAGCACAGGTTGGCCGGTCAGCTGTTCCACGGTCACATCCGCCGCCCCCGGAATCCGTGCCAGCACGGATTGCACCTGCCGGGCCAGCTCTCCCAACACCACCAGGTCGTCCCCGTATATCTTCACCGCCACGTCGCTCCGCACCCCGGCCGTCATCTCGTTCACCCGCATCTCGATGGGTTGACTGAACGTCGCCGACATCCCGGGCTGACGGGCCAGCTCCTCCCGGATCCGCTCCGTCAGCTCGGCCTGGGTCCGGGCCTGTCGCCACTGCTCTCGCGGACGCAAGGTCACGAAAACGTCCGTGACCTCGATTCCCATGGGGTCCGTGGCCACCTCGGCCGTGCCCAATCGACACCACACCCGCGCAATCTCATCCGGAAATGCAGCCTGTAACTGCCGCTCAATCCGCCGGTTCCATGCCACAGCCTCCTCCACCGACACACCCGCCAGGCGCACCGTGCTGATCGCCAACGCCCCCTCACTCAACCGGGGCACAAACTCGCCCCCGAGGCGTGTCACCAACCAACCGGCCGCGCAGACCAGGATCACCGCAGCCCACAGGACCGCCGCACGATGCCGAAGTGCCAGGCACAGCAACGGCTCGTAAGCCCGACGCAGCCGCACAATGGGCCACGGATCCCCATGCGGGGTGCGCCCCCTCACCAGCACCAGACTCGCCAGCGCCGGCATCACCGTCAGCGACAACACCAACGACCCCAGCAGGGCAAAGATCATCGTCAACGCCATCGGCCGGAACAACTTCCCCTCCACCCCCTCCAGGGTCAGCACGGGTAGAAATACGATCAGGATGATCAACTCCCCGAACATCGTGGGCTTGCGCACCTCCAGGGCCGCATCCCGGATCTGATCCAGCCATGGCCGGTCACCGCGTTCCGCCGCGCGTCGGACGCAGTTCTCCACCATGACCACCGAACTGTCCACAATGAGCCCGAAGTCCAGCGCGCCCAGGCTCAGCAAACTGGCTGCAATGCCCGCCTGTAACATCATCTGACCCGCAAACAACAGAGACAGGGGGATCGCCAGCGCCACGATCAATCCCGCACGCAGATTGCCCAGGAGTGCAAACAACACCGCAATCACCAGCAACGCGCCCGCCCACAAATTGTGCCGCACCGTCCGCAGCACGTGGTCCACCAACTCCGTCCGGTCATACACCACCTCCACCCGTAGGTCGGGCGGCAGGTTCCGGCAAACCTCCGTCAACCGGGACTTCAAGGCCCGCGTCACGGCGGCGCTGTTTTCGCCCATCAACACGAAACCCAGCCCGAGAACCACTTCGCCCCGACCATCCGCCGACGCCGCTCCCAGCCGAATGTCATGCCCCGGGCGCACCACCGCCACATCTCCAACCCGGATCGGCACACCGCCCCGACTCTCCATGACCACACCGGCCACCTGCTCCGCGCAGGTCAACACGCCAACCCCGTGCACCAGCAGCGATTCGCCCGAACGATCCACCCGCCCCCCACCCACGTTCCGATTATTGGCCCGCAATGCCTCCACCACGTCCCGCAAGGTCAGGCCATACCGCAACAACCGCTCCGGATCCACCACCACCTCATAACGCTTCGCCAAACCGCCCCAGGTGTTGATCTCGGCCACGCCCGGCACCTTGCGCAACTCCGGCTTGAGGACCCACTCGTGCCACTCCCACAAATCGGTCAAACTCCGACCCGGATCCGTCGAGTACACCACGTACTGCAACACTTCACCCAAGCCGGTGGACATCGGCCCAAGCTCGGGCCGGCCCACCTCTTCGGGCAGTTCCACCGCCTGCAATCGCTCGGACACCACCTGGCGGGCCAAAGACACCGGCACCGCGTCCCCAAATGTCACCACCACCTGCGAAAGCCCAAACCGCGACACCGACCGGACGTTTTGCAGCCCCGGCAGGCCTCCCAGGGCCAGCTCAATCGGTTGCGTCACCTGATGCTCCACCTCCACCGGATTGAGTCCGGGCGCCACGGTGTTGATCTGCACCTGCACCGGCGTGGTGTCCGGGAATGCATCCACCGGGAGTCGCCACAACGCGCTCGCACCCGCCACCACCCAAACCCCCGTCAGTAGACACACCACCCAACGGTGCCGCAAAGATGCTTCGATGATCCAGCCCAGCATGAGCGACCCTTTCTACTCATCCACACAAGCCGCGCCCAACCGCGAAATCAAAAGCTGGGATTTCAACGCAAATCCGCCCTCCACCACCACGGGTTCCCCCACGTCCAGCCCATCCAACACCCGCCACCATCCCTCCGAACGCCCGCCCAACGCCACCACCCGGGCCTCGTACAGATCCGCACTACGCTCCACAAACACAATCGAACGCCCCTCCACCCATTGCACCGCTGATTCCGGTACCCGGACCCCGGGGCCACTCCCGGACACCACAATCCACGCCCGCACAAATCCGTTGGCGCGCAGCCGACCCTCCGGATTCTCCACCACCACCATCACACGCACCTGCCGGGTCCGTTCGTCCACCTCCGGACTCACCCACGCCACACGCCCCGCAAACGTCCGGCCGGAACCCGGCTCACTTTGCAATTCCACCCGCAGGCCCGGCCTCACCTGGTCCACCACGGACTCCGGCACATACAACCAGCCCCGCAACTCGGAGGGATCCACCACCTTGCAAAGCTCCTCCCCATGGATCACCCGCGCCCCCACAACCGCCTTCTGCTCCAACACAATCCCCCCAAACGGCGCGCGCAACTCCAGGCTCACGGCTGCATCCCCCCGATTCGCCAGCTCATGAATCTCAGCCTCGGTGAAACCGAAACTCATCGCGTGCCGGCAGGCCGCCCGATGCTCCGCCTCGGCCTGCTGCAAATCACGCGCCGCACCCACGCCCGCCCCGCGCAACTTCCGTTCCCGCTCCAACGCCTGATAACTCAGCACCGCCCGGGCCAGAGCCTCCTCCATAGCCGCGGACCAGATCCGTAGCAGCGGTTGACCCGCCTCCACCCGGTCACCCCAACCGACCCGAACCTCCTTCACAATCCCATCCACCGGAGCCACCACCCGGAACTGCCGCAGCGGATCAAACCGCAGTTCGCCCACACAGGCAATCCGCTCCACCACCGGTCCCTCTTCCACCGGAGCCGTACGTACGCCCGCCCGCAGAGCCGAGTCCGACGCCGGCAAACGTACCTTCAAGGACGCCCCCGGCCCCAACTCGCGCAACATGGCCGGACGACAAATCCCGCACTCGACTTCCGGCACGCCATGCTCACCACACATCAGGGCCTCCACGCCATCCCCCGGACCGGGTCCGTCCGACCGCACGAGCTCCGGCAGACACAAAAAACATTCGTCCACGTACAAACCATGCGACTCGCAGTAATCCCGCCCCTCTTCCCGCAGCTCCGGATGACACCACCAACACCGATCCTCATACCGTTCATGCTCCGAACACCAGAGCCGCCCCGCCTGACGCAGCCCCGGCTCACAGAGGAAACACAACGCAACCGGTGCACCATGACGTGTGCATCGGGCCCCATCCTGAGAATGACCCATCGGCTGCGCCCCTCCGTCAGACGACACGCCGGGCTCTCTCAAGCTTTCCCCCGGACCACAACCGCACAACAGCCACAGGCCCAGAGCCAGCAAACTCACCCGGACCAACCACACACCTTGCGACACATTCCTTGGCTCCCTCACCGCTCTCATGGTCCCAATCACCTCCCATCTCCGTTCCGCCCGGCACCCGCCTCGTACCCCGGCGCTTCAACCTCCGGCACCGGTATGGCACCGGCCAAATCCTCCAGCTCTACATGCGCCTCATTCAACTCAAGGCGGGCCCGGGCCACGGCCAGCCGCGTCTCCGCCAGGGTTCTCTGCACGTCCAGAAGAGCCAGCAGGTCCAACTTGCCCGCCTCGTAAGCCATGCGCACCTGCCAAACCGCCCGCTCGGCCCGCGGCATCATCTCGCGGCGCAGACGTTCCAACCGTTCGCTCGCTCCCTCCACCCGACGGCATTCCTGCTCCCACCGCAGCAGCAATTGCCGGCGTTGCACCTCCCATTCCAACCCGGCTGCCAGCTCCCGGGCGCGGGCCTGCTCGATCCGCCAACGCGTGAGCCCCCACAACGGCACCGGCACGGTAACCCCGGCCTCCAACAACCTCTCATCCGCCGGCCCGGCACGACCGCCCCTGACCCAAAGGGTCACATCCGGCCATTTCTCCCGGGCGGCGCGTGCGGTCGCCACCTGCGCCCGCCGAACCTCCAGTTTCACCCGCTGCATCAACGGGTGCTGCTCGAGCCATTCATCCGGCGCACAAGCCAGGAGAGCCGCATCCGGGCCATCCCGAAGCTCTCCAACCAATCGAAACTCCCCCTGGCCGGGCCCACCCACAAGAATGGCCAGCACCGCTCGGGCTCGGGACCTCTCGCGCCGGGCCTCCTCCAGCTCCATCCGTGCCCGCTCCAGTTGCATTTCCGCCCTGACCAGGTCCGTCTCCCCCACCGCGCCGGCCCGTACCTGCTCGCCCACCGCCTTCACCACGGCCTCGGCCACCCGGACGGTCTCGGCCGCCGCCGCCAGCACCTCCTCCGATCCCAGCGCTCGGACCCATGCAAGCTTCACCTCCCGCACCAGCGCACGCACTGCCATTCGCCGTTCCTGCTCGGCCAGTTCCACGCCCACCCTCCCCAGGGTCACATCGAGCCGTTTCTTACCACCCAGAGGTATGGTCTGGGATACACCCACGGTCTGCTTCGATTCCTCACCCCACCGACCACGATCCACGGGCCCGTCCTCGACCGCCACTTCCAACGCCGGATCCGGCCACAACCGCGCCTCGCCCCATCGGGCTTGCGCCTCCTGCAATCGGGCCATGGCCAACCGCACCTCGGCCCCGTGCTTGCACGCCCAACGCAGAGCCTCCTCCAGCGTCAGAACAACTCCCGCCGGCGAAACATCGGAATCCGCCGAATCCACCACTTCCTCTCCCACGGCCACCAACGCCATCCCCATGGACGTCAAAAACCCCAGCGCTCCAATGCACCTCCATCTCATGATTCGTCCCCCCAAGACTGCACCGCTCGGAAATGAATCGGCCGGCACCCTGCAAGCGGGTGCTACCTACTACAACCTGGAATGCAAACCTTCGCCGCCGGGACGAAGCCCGTCCCGCAGCACCGAACCGGAAGAATCAGGAAGCTAGGGAAGGAGCCCTTGGTTCACCCGTGGCCCGATGAAGAAACTGCCAGACCGAAACCCAGGGTCGCACCGTGGCCAAATAGAAAACCCGCGTCCGGTTGACCCCGGCCTCCGGCCTCTCAGTGTCCGCGCAAACCAACAGCAGCGGAAAATGAAGGTCAATGTCACGGGACCCGGGCGGAAGCGATGTACCCGATTCCAAATGGCTGCAAACAGGTCGCGGGCAGTTGGCCGGGCCGGGCAGACCATCGTCCACAGCACAACAACAGCCCTCGTCCACCGGCTCCAAAACCCGCTCCAGCGCACAATGGGCCGTGGCGGACAACCAGGCCAGCAGCAATCCCAGTAACCCAATGGCTCTCAAACCAACCACCGGCCTCAATTTACCCCGGGTGGTCCCCGAGTCAACCAGCCCTCGGCATCATTGACCCTCCGTAAACACACGCAGGAAGACACTCAACACTCCCTACCCGGCAAGTTTTCTCCGACCCCTGACTTCCCGGAGTGGAAAGATCCGGTCGACGCTCGCCGGTCCCCCCTGCAGGTTCAAGGGTCAGACATTGGCAGATCGGCTGCCACAGCCCGGAGTGGCCCGAGGATCTTCGAGGCGGACATCGGCAACACGAACCCGGGCCCGTGACCGCCCGAGCCCCTCTCTCGCTGCTGCGTGTGCTCCCGTCTAATCCTCCTCACCGATCCATCAGGCCCCGGTAAAGAAACCGTTCAACCAGACACCGCTCCACAGCACCCAATAGTTCCGGGCGGAAGCTTCGTCCGGCCATCGCTAGGCAGTCAGCTCAGCTGGGATTTCCGATGCACACTCCCGAAGGGTTCCTTGGGCTCAAATACGTGCCCGCGTCATCTCAACCGGCCTCCACCGGGGCAGGGCTTCCAACAACAAACCCGAGCCGGAGCGGTTCCTCATCGGGGACTACAGTCATTCTCCACCGCCCTTCAGAATCGGCCCGTCAATACCACCCGGATGGCAAGAGGCTCCATCGGATGAAAGTGAACGTCCGCGACCCCTTCCGCCGGTTCACCCGGCAGGCGCGAGACGTAATAGTAATCGATGTCATGATCCCGGCGGTCGAGAAGGTTGAAGCACTGCAGGGCCAGATTCCAGCGTGGGTTGATTCGCCAGCCCACCTCCACATTGACCAGAGCCGTGCCATCCGAGCGCACCGAGCCATCCTCCGTCAGCGGTCGGGGACCAAAGTATCGGAACCGCACACTGCCGTAGAACGGGCCCATCCGGGGAACCGTCACACCTGCTGCGAGTACCCATTCGGGTGCCCCCGGAATGTGATCCCCCGCGGGATCGCCATCCCGGAACCGGGCGTGCGACCATGCCACGTCCAGGTCCCACACCAGCCAGGAAGTCATGACGTAATAGTTCGCCCATTCAACTCCATAACGCCGGCTCGGCCGGCTGGCCTCGGTGGTCCCGGCATCTCCCAGGAACAACAACTCACTGTCAATATCCAGCCACCAGAAGGATACCGAACTTTGGAGCCCTGGGATCCAGGTCGTTCGCACACCCAGTTCGGCTCCCTTGGTGGGCACGAGCGGATCGACCCGTTGCACGGGCTCGCCCGTGACGGGATCCACCCGGGTGGTCGCGCCCCGGCCGTCATTACTGTGAAAGCCGAACCCCGCGTTAAGATAAAACTCCGTGCGTGCCCAAGGGCCAAACACCAGCCCCGCTTTCGGACTCAGAAGAGCATCCGACTCGGACCCACTGTTTTCAGGCCTGTCACTGTGCACATCATACCATGCGGAGTCCATGCGCAGTCCGGCATAACTGCGAAACCAGTCAGACCACTGGTGACGGACATGGGTATACGTGCCCACCATCAGTTGATTCACCCGGTCCGTGCGCACGGTGTCCCAGCGCGTTCGGGCTTGGGTCCGATGCAATCCGTTCCGAATCCAGTCGGCCCTGACATCCAGACCCAAGCCCAGTTCCGTGTCGGACCACAGCCGGGTATGTTCGATCTTTCCTCCCAGGATCCGGCGCTGGTCGACCTGCTCAAACTGATCCCCCAGGTCCGGATGGTCCAGGAAATAGGTGAAGTTCGAAAACAGGTCGAGTTTGTAGTAGGAGGCAAACAGGCTGGCCCGCGTGCGACTCTGGAACCCGTCCCTCTGCCAGCCGGCCACCAGATTCAACCGTTGCGATTCCCCGCCGGTGGTCGGATCCATGGAATTCCAAACACTGAATTCGGGTCCTACGGCCCGGGCCGGGATCTGATCCGTGGCATCCCAATCGCCGGCATATGCCGTGGCCATCACACTCCATTGGGTGCCCTCCCTCTGATCCGACCACCGCACCACGGCGTTGCCCCTGCGAAAATGTTCCGCCTCCGTCCAGGGCCCGTCGTTGTACAGGCCTTCCATGGCGTACAACAAGTGCCCGGAACCCACGGCCATCGAATCGGCCCACAGCCCCCGCCAATAATTGAAGCTGCCGGCCTCCACACGCGCCATCGCCCCGGGTAACCGCCGAGAATACCGGATCTCCGCGGCACCAGCCGAGGAAAAATCGCCCAGCTCCGCATAATACGGCCCTTTCCGGAACTCCATGGACTCGATCAGCTCGGGGATAACGGGGTTCATGTCCAGATAGCCCTGGCCATGCGCATGAGTGGGCAGGTTCAACGGGATACCCTCCAGGTTCACGGCGAAGTCCGTGCCATGGTCCAGGTTGAATCCGCGCAGATAATACTGATTGGCCTTGCCCGCACCACTGTGCTGGGTGGCGATCAGCCCCGGGACCGTCTCGAGCACCTCGCCGGGCCGCAGCTTGGGCCGCAACTCCAGCTGCGCAGCACCCACATAACCCACACTCGCGGCATCGGCCGTGCCCACCAGGTCTTCCGCCCGACCCATGACCACCACCGGCGGCAATGTGACCGCGGGCGGCGCGGCCTGGCCCCGCGCCCATCCACCGGCCAGGCCGACACCCAGAGTGGCGCACAAGAACGCCCGGGCGCGACGGAGAAGCCAGGCCCGGCTCCTGCGCAAGGGTTGAGGTGGAAGGGTACCGGTCGCTTCACCGTCCCCGTTCACCCGCCCCACTCTCTGTGGGCGGGCTGCAGTGCCTGATGGTGTCATACGTTGCATGCATTTTGTCATACACACAGGCGCCGTCGCTTGGCAAGGGAAACCGCATCATCGCCGGTTGCGATACCTTGTCCGCCCGGCCCTCTCCGCATCAACGATCCTCTCAGCTCCACGCCCCGGAAACAGATTGAGGCCGCATCCGCCACGGCGAAGCTGGGTTCCATCTCACGTGCCCCGAAGCCCCATCCGGCCGTTCAAACGATGGCTCCCTGCGCTTTCGGTCGCCCGGCCCCCACCCGCAGATCGCTTTTGGGACCATATGGGAGATCAGGCGCCCACAACGGCCCCAACCGGACGCCTTGTGAACCTCCGGCAACTTGCGGGATTGATACGGGCGGAGGAACTCCCGGCCACGGGTTTGACAAGTCACCGCATCCGACTCTATGCTGCGACACAATGGGACACTTGGTCAGGTCGGTGCCGACCTCCTCGCAGGGACAGGCTCCGGGAAGGGGCGGAGCCGGGAGTCGGCCGGGCAGGACCATGCACGAGACATCGCCATGAAACGCAGTCCTCAATACACCGCACTCATCCTGGCGGGCATTACCTGGTTGGTCGCCAGCCCGATGGCACCCGCTCAGATCACCGTCAAGGTGGATTCCACCAAGAACTGGCTGGGCTGGATGAACGTGTTCAACATGGACAACAGCTACGCCTTCGGCCAGGCGTGGGCACCGGCAGACCTGCGGGCGGCGTTTGAACCGGCCCGCAGCAATGCCACCCGGGTGGTGTTGCGAATCAACACCAACACGTTCAACACCGACGGCTACTGGAACCTGCCGGACGGCACGCCCAACAAGCTGTTGGAAGCGAATTTTTACGTGGACGTGGGCACGCAGTACGGCGGGCAGGACGTGACCTTCACGGGCTTTGTGGAGTCGAACTCGCTCCCTGCGGGCTGGACGGCCGTGGCGGTGATCAAGGAGTTCGCCCCCGGTTACGCCTACCTCGGGGACACCCGGGCCGAGCTGTATGAGGGCTGGCAGTTTTCCGTCACGCGGTACATCCGCCCGGGCAACATTACCCAGTACGGTTTCCTCCTGTACGGGCCGAATGCCGCGCCCGGATCCCCCGAGGCCGGGGCGGGGGTGAGCATCGTGGTGGATAACGAGGATCCTTCCATCACGGCAGAACCGCAACCCCAACGGGTGCTGATCGGCAGCACGGCGCGTTTCTCGGTAACGGCGGTCAGTTCCTCGCCGCTGAGTTATCAATGGAACCGGGACGGCGTGCCGTTGAGCGAGGGCGGGCGATTCCAGGGGGTTCGCACGGCCACGCTGACCATTGTGAATGCGCAGCCGGAGGACGCGGGGCTGTACAACGTCACCGTCAGTTCCGCCGCAGGGTCGAAAGACTCCCAACCGGCCCGGCTGCGGGTGCTGGCGCCCGCCGAATATGCCAACTGGCTGGACAACCCCGGGTTTGAACTCGACGTGGAGTTGCCCACCCGGGTGCCGCCACCATGGTTCAATTTCTCGGGGGCGGCCCTGGCCAGCACCAACGATTTCTACGGAAACCAGTGGGATTACCCGGTGCAGGCCCGCGAAGGAACCAACGTGGTCCGTATCTACAACGCCGGGGAGTGGAACGGCGTGTTCCAGGATCAACCCGCCGCCCCGGGTGACATCTTCACCGCCGACGGATGGTTCTGGCTGTCGAGCGCAGATGCGCTGGAAGGAAACACCAGCCTGCAGATTGAAGTCCAGTTCCGGGCCGGTCCGACCCCCCTGGCCATGTGGGTTTCCTCTCCGGTAACACCGGATTCGCCCAAGGACCAGTGGCTGTTCCTCGAGGTCACCAACGGCGTGCCGGCGGGTTGGACGCAGATCAGCACCGAAAACGCGCGGTACCTGGTGGCGCCTCCGGGCACCGAAACAGTCCGGTTCCAACTGACGCTGCACAATCAGGGTGGTGGCACCGGCAACGTTTACGCCGACGCATTGCGCCTGATGAAGAAGGAACGGGTCCGCATCACGGCGCGGCGGGTGGGGAATCAAGTGGAACTGTCGTGGCCCACTCAGGGCGCAACGCAGTACCAGATCATTGCGACGGAGGACCTGGGTCAGCCGGCATGGACACCGGTGGGTGAACCTCTGGAGGGCGACGGCTCGGTCCGCACTGTCACCGTGCCGCTGGGGTCGCAGCCCCGATTCTTCATGGTCCTGACCCTCTGAGCCCGGCCGATTCGGTGGAGCGAATGCACAGGGCGGGCAGGTCTGCGCGACGACTCCTGCGGTGGGCTGCCGCGGGCCTGCTCGCCCTGCTTTGGATCGGGCCCGGCAACAAAGATCTGTGGGCCCAGACAAAGCCCGGTTGGCGACTGGTCTGGGCGGACGAGTTTGACGGCCCCCCGGGAAGCCGACCGGATCCGGCCTGGTGGACGTACGACCTGGGCGGCGGAGGCTGGGGCAACAACGAACTGCAAACCTACACGGATCGCACGAACAATTGCCGGATCGAAAACGGTTGCCTCGTGATCGAGGCGCATCGGGAGACGTACACGGGCACGGACGGTACTCGGCGGAACTACACCTCGGCCCGCTTGAAGACGCAGGGGCGGCTGTCCTGGCAATACGGGCGCATCGAGGCCCGAATCCGGTTGCCGCGGGGTCAGGGTTTGTGGCCCGCGTTCTGGATGCTGGGGACCAACTTTCCCGTCGTGGGTTGGCCGGCCTGCGGCGAGATTGACATCATGGAGAACATCGGCCGGGAACCGGACACGGTACATGGAACCATCCACGGGCCGGGTTACTCGGGCGCAAACGGAATCAGTGGCCGGTACGTCCTGCCCGGCGGTGGCGCACTGGCGGACGATTTTCATGTGTACGGTGTGGAATGGGACCCGGGACGGATCCGCTGGTTCGTGGACAACACGCTGTTTTTCAGTGTGACGCCGGCCTCGTTGCCATCGGGGCGATCCTGGGTGTTCGACCAGCCGTTCTTCCTCATCCTGAACGTGGCGGTGGGCGGCAACTGGCCGGGCAGTCCCGACGAAACCACCGTGTTCCCCCAAGCCATGCTGGTGGACTACGTACGGGTCTACCAACGGGAGGATCCGGCTCGGGCCGGCTGCGGCGGTGACGTGCTCTGGAACGGCGGGTTCGAGGAGGGTCGTCTCACCGGTTGGGTGGCCACGAGCGGAAACATTTCCGTGGTGGGGCCGTCCCCCGAGGCCCATGTGGGCGCGTATGCCCTCCGTTTGACGGCGTCCGCCGGGGGCGCGTTTGCGACCGAAGGGGCTTTTCAGGAGTTCGCCGTGACATCGGGCCGGCGGTTCCGGATTGCCGGCTGGGTGATGACCCCGACCCAGGGCGGCCTCACGTCGGGGCAACGGACATGGTTGGAGGCGCAGTTTGGAGACGCCGCCGGCAGTGTGCTGGCGGTTTACCGTTCGGCGTTCCTCGATGCCGGCGCCACCAACGGCCGTTGGATGCGACTGGAGGTGACGAACCGGGTGGACCCTTTGTCCGGCGCGGTCACGGCCGTGGAGGAAGAACCGGAGGCGCCGACAGGGGCTGAAAGCCTGAGGATTCGAGTGGTTCTGACCCGCCCCGCGGCAGGCACCGGTGGCGTGCTATGGGACAACCTGGAATGCGTACCCCAGCCGGCGCCACCGGTACCCGTCACGGCAACGTTGCGGGCAGGGGAGCTGGTCTTGCGCTTTCCGGCCTGCACCGGGGCCCGCTACGCGATCCTGGGCTCTGCGGACCTTGGCTCCCGCGCATGGAGATTGGAACAATTCGCGTTCGGTCAGGGGGCCTGGTCGGAGGTTACATTGCCCAGGCTGGACGACCGGAGATTCTTCACGGTCCAACGCTGGTAGGCGGTGTTGGCATCCATGAAACGCCCCAAAAACGCGGTTTTTCGCGCATTTTCCTCTTGCAGGACCCGGCAGACGGGTTTTAATAGGCCGCGCAAGTCGGACACATCGTCAACCGAACAAACAACACGGGAAGATTCATATGGCAAAGGCACTCACGAAATCCCAGATCGCAGCCACCTTGGCCGAAAAGGTCGGAATCACCAAGAAGCAGGCCGCGCTGTTTTTGGATGAACTGGCTCAACTGGCCTACAAGCAGGCGAAGAATTCCTTCACGCTGCCGGGCTTGGGCAAGCTGGTGCTGGTCCACCGAAAGGCTCGCAAGGGCCGCAACCCTGCCACGGGCGAAATCATCAACATCCCGGCCAAGCGCGTGGTGAAGTTCCGGGTTTCCAAGGCAGCCAAGGACGCGATTCTGGGGGCCAAGTAAGGTTTTGGGGAACATGTTGCGCGGGCACTCTGGATCTTCAGAGTGCCTTTTTGTTTTTGCGGCGCAGTGAAGGACCATGTCGGAGCGCGGCGGACTTAATCGGGCCTGGAAAGTGGCGGTTGTGGGCTGCGGGGCCGTGGGGAGCTACTACGGGGCGCGTCTGTGGCAAACGGGTGCGGAAGTGCACTTTTTGCTGCGATCGGATTACGAGGTGGTCCGCGCCCGCGGCGTCCGAATCCTCAGCCCCCTGGGGGACTTCACAGCGCGACCGTTGTGCGCGCGGGATCCGGCCGAGATCGGCGTGGTGGACCTCGTGCTGATTGGGTTGAAAACGACCGCCAACGATCAGTTTGCGCGCTTGTTGCCCCCTCTGGTGGGACCGGAGACGGCGATCTTGACCCTGCAGAACGGCCTGGGGAATGAGGAGGCCCTGGCCCGGCTTTTCAAGCCGGAACAGGTCCTGGGCGGGCTGTGTTTCGTCTGTCTCAACCGCATCGAACCGGGCGTGATACGACACATCGCCCACGGCCTTGTCGTGCTGGGGGAATACCGCCGACCCGCAGGACCGCGCCTTCACGCCCTGGCCCACCGTTGGGGCATGGTGGGCGTGCCCTGCCGGGTGACGGATGACCTCGACCGTGCCCACTGGGAGAAGCTGGTCTGGAATATCCCGTTCAACGGGCTGGGGGTGGCGGCAGCGGCGGGATGGAAAGCATTGGAACCCGGATACCGCGGGCCGGTGGCCTTGCAGCGGCGGGATTGTGTCACCACGGAGGAGTTGCTGTCGAATCCGGTGGGGCTCGAACGCGTGCAGCAACTCATGAGGGAGGTCATCGCGGTGGCGCGCGCGCTGGGGCACCCGCTCGAGGATTCTCTGGTGGAAGAGATGATCAGCCGGACCCGGGCGATGGGCCCGTACAAGGCGTCCACGTTGCTGGATTTCGAGAAGGGCCTGCCACTGGAGCTGGAAAGCCTGTTCGAGGAACCCGGACGCCTGGCCCGGCAGGCCGGCATTCCCACCCCCCACCTGGATGCGCTGTGCCGTGTGCTCCGGCAACTGGATCAGGTGCGGTTCGAGCAGGGTCGGTGAGGGAGTCGGCCGGCCTTGTCATTCACGGATCAGCACGGCCACGGCGGTGGCATGTTGCCGGGTGTGACTGATGCTCAGGAGCACCGCCGTGCCGCCGCGCCGCTCCAGCAGGGAAACGGCCTTGCCATGCAGGACCACAAAGGGCTCGCCACTGTCGCGATGCCGCACCTCCATGTCGAGCCATCCCAACTGCGCGCCGATGCCGGTGCCGAAAGCCTTCGAGATGGCCTCCTTGGCAGCAAAGCGCGCGGCCAGGAAAGGCCCGGGATCACGCTGCGCCAGGCAATAATCAATCTCGTCGGGCAACAGAATCCGGCGCAAAAACCGGTCGCCGAACCGGGCCTGGCTGGCACGGATGCGGTCCACTTCAATCAGGTCAATGCCAACGCCCAGAATCATGGCTGTGCTCGAAGGGCCATTGCGACGGGTCACGAGGTTTCAGGGTTGTGCTCCGGATAGCCGGCCATCGCCTCCAGCATGTCGCGCACGGCCCGGGCCAGACCGGTGAACACCGCCCGGCTGATGATGCTGTGGCCGATGTTCAGCTCGACCAGGTACGGCACGCGATAAAGGGCGCGCACGTTTTCGTAGTTCAGTCCATGGCCGGCGTTCACCCGCAAGCCCAACTGATGGGCCATGCGGGCCCCCTCGATCAGCCGGGCCAGTTCCACCTCGCGTCGGTGCGGATCGGCGAATGCCTCGGCAAACTGTCCGGTGTGCAATTCCACAAACTGGGCACCAACGCGCGCCGCGGCCTCGATCTGACGCGGATCCGGCGCGATGAAGAGACTCACCTCGATCCCCGCATCGTTCATTCGGCGCCGGGTCTCCGTGAGGACGGGTTCCTGGGCCACCACGTCCAGGCCGCCCTCGGTGGTCACCTCCTCGCGCCGTTCGGGCACGATGCAAACGATGTCCGGTTTGACATTCAGCGCGATGGCCACGATCTCCGGTGTGTTGGCCATCTCGAGGTTCAACCGGGTTCGAACGACCCGTCGGAGGGCGTACACATCCCGGTCGACGATATGCCGACGGTCTTCCCGCAGGTGACAGGTGATCCCGTGGGCGCCGGCCTCTTCACAAATGCGCGCAGCCTCCACGGGATCGGGTTCGCCGTGGTCGCGCCCTCGATACCGGGCCTGACGCAAGGTGGCCACGTGATCAATGTTGACGCCGAGCTTCAGCATGGTCTCACGATCCCTTTTGCGGGCCCGTCGCAGCGGGGTGCCGCCGGGGTTGCGGCATGGGCGGCCAATCCCAACCCCAAGGAAAACCCGGTGCCTCCAACCAATGGGCCAACAGAACCGTCTCCAATCCCGTCAGGCCCAGGGGAGCCGTGCGGGTCAGCAACATCCGGTCGGGGCCCGTGACGACCAGGGAGGTTCCCACGTTTCCGACATTGGTGCTGAGCATGCTCATCCAGCGGGCCCCGGGCGTGGAGGGATCCAGCTGGCGGCGGTCCGCCAAGAGGAGGACCACCTGGCTCAACAGTTGCCAGCTCCTCACCCGTTCCCCGCCCAGTTCCCAGTCATAATAGACCAGGTTCGTTCGGCTGAGGATCTGGTGATAAAGCTCGGGCGGCGGGGATTGCCGGGCCGGGCTGTTGGGAAACAAGCCGGCAAAAATGAAGCCCTGGCGCGGCTCCTCGAATGCCGGCCGACAAAACGCGCCAAAGAAGGGCATGCCTTCCCAGGTGATGGCCGGCAGGTTGGTGGGAACCACCCACCAACCGAGGGCGCGGCCCTGGCTGTTGGTGTTGAACCAGGGGGGCAGAACCCGGCACAGCTCGCGCATGGTGTTGGTGGCGTCGCTGACCGGCACGCTCAGGAAGATTTGGAAAGGTGCGGCCCCCAGTGACCAGGCACAAACCTGGTTGGGCACCGGCGACAGCTTGAGGCCGGCCCGTTCCAACCAGGGTCGAAGCCGCGGCGCAAGCCCGCGCGCCGCACAGAAACCAACCAACGGCTCGCGAATGAGGTTGGACGGGAACAACCATGGCACCGGCTCCCAACCGTGCGGTTTGGAGAACTGCAGTTCCGTCCGGAATTGAATCTGTTGGCCCGAGACCGTCGCCAACGTGTCGGTCAAAGGCAGCCCCAACTCCTTCAACCAAGCGGGCAGTCGCCGCTCGAGCGCGGGCCAGTCCACCCGCAATCGCGCCCAGTGTTGAGTGGCCTGTGGCAGTGGCCGATGCCTGGTTTGAATCTCGCGCAGCCAGCCGCGGGCCAACGGCAGCTCGTCCGGGCCGCCGGCCAAAACCAGCCAGCCATCGCCCCGGGCCAGCAAAATCTGCCGGATACCGGTGCCGGCGGGCGCCGGCCACCGAACACCGCCCCACTCAGGCTCGGGCACGGGTTCCTGGCGGGTCCAACCCAGGAACAGGCGATGCAGGTTGGTCTGCCAAAGCCCCATCGAGCCCGGCTCCAGACGAACTGCAAGAATCCATTCGGTGGTCGTGCCGCCGGTCTCCTGCCACTGGAAAGCATGTTCCGTCCGGAACAGATCCGCCATCAGAGGCCGGACCAACTCCGCCGATTGATCCGGATCCAGCCCCCAGCGACGTGGCGCACGCGCCAGCTTGTCCAACGTCTGGTTCCACAGCGCCCGGGTCTCCGGTTGAGCCCACAACCGGGCGGACTCGGTCGGTTGCAGGGTTTGGAGGGTTTGCGGGCCGGCAAAATGCCAGTGCACGAGTACCCGGGTTGGTTTGACCTCGTCCCGCTTGCCGCACCCGCTCAACCCGAGAAGTGCAAGCCCGATGCAGATGTACCGGTGCATAAACGGGCCTTCATGTGCCAGACAACTGCCGGAATGGCAAATCCGAATCCGCCACGCACACCTCCTCCCGGCCCAAAGCCCCGGCCAGCCTCCGGAACGAAAAGGGAGCAAAAACGCGTCTGTGGAGGTGCAAATCCGGGCAGCACCCGCTGACTGCGCGTCTCAAAAAAAGACGGGGAACCCAAGGGCATTGCACCCAGATTTGGGCTCCCCGTCATTGCGCGGGGATTGCAGCAGGCGTGTCAGCGCGCGAAAGCGCAATCGGCAACCTGTTCCTTCGAGCCCACTGCTTTGCGCGGACGGGTCATCCCCGCGGACCGACCCGTGGCTCCCCACCAACAAATCCGGCGGAGGAGTTCGGGCCGGCGGCGTCAGCCCCGAGCAAGTCGGTTCGACGACCGCCGACCCGGCGGCGGGCTGACGATGGAAAACCCGACTGAAACCATCCGCCCGCCTGTGCTCCTTACCCCACCATTCCTCCGTGGCAGCACTCAAAGAGCACCTCAACAACCAACCCTGGCTCGGTCATCGGCCGGGTTGTAAACCCAACCAATCACCAAGCACCTCCATACATAGCAAATCCCGGGCCAACTTCCATTCCCATGCCCAAATCGCAGGTTTCAGCCTGTTTTCGCAGGTTTTCCCCACCGCGCCACCCCACCCCACGTCGTTCCCATGCAAAAAATTCGCGCCAGCGGCGTCAGTTTCACGCAAAAGCCACCCTGGCACACCACCTGTGGAACGCATCGCCCTGTCCATGAAAAGTCGATGGCCCGGAGCTTCCCGGGCACATCCTCCCAAGGCTCTGCCGGCCCTGCGTTTGGGCGCTCTTGCCCTGCAAGCAAGTCCCCAAGTGAAACGGCCGGCCGGCATGTCGTTTTGACTCGCTGCCATGGATTCCCTTAGGCTGTCCGGCGATGCAAATCATTCGAGATCGGGACCCGGACTTTGCCCTGCGCCTGGCCGAAGCCTGCGCGGCATCCAGCCTGTTTGACCCTGAAATCGAACGGCGAACCCGCGAGATCCTCGACGCGGTTCGGGACCGCGGCGACGCTGCCCTGCTGGAATTTACCGAGCGGTTCGACGGCGCCCGGTTGAGGGCGGACCAACTGGCCGTGACCGATGCCGAGCGCATGACCGCCGCCCTCCAAGCCGATCCAGCCCTGCGCAATGCCGTGCGGGAGGTGCTCCGCAATGTCACCGCCTTTGCACGCCGTTCCAAGCGGCGCAACTGGCAAATGCGCAACTCGCATGGCGCGGTCGTCGGTGAAAAGTTTGACCCTTTCCAGCGGGTGGGCATTTACATCCCCGGGGGCAGGGCGCCACTGATCTCCACGGCCCTGATGACCATCCCCCTGGCCAAAGTGGCGGGTTGCCCCGAAATTGTGGTGTGCACCCCGTGCAATCGGGAGGGCGTGATTGATCCGGCCCTGCTGTACGCTGCCACCGTGGCGGGCGCCACCGAGATCTATCGGGTGGGCGGCGCCCAGGCCATCGCGGCCATGGCATACGGCACCGCCACCCTCCGGCCCGTCCAAAAGATCTTCGGACCGGGCAACGCCTACGTGGTCATGGCCAAGCGGTTGCTGGTCGGCCAGGTCGCCATTGACCTTCTGCCGGGCCCCAGCGAGGTGCTGGTGGTGGCGGATGATTCAGCCGATCCGCGCCTGGCCGCGGCCGACATGCTGGCCCAGGCCGAACACGGCTCGGGAGAAGAGCGGGTGTGGCTGGTGACCACTTCCGGCCGGGTTTTGCGGGCGGTGGAACGGGAACTGCGCAAACAGGTCAAGGCCCTGGAACGCCGCGAATGGATCGAAAAGGTGCTGGAAAAGAACACCTGGCTGATCCAGGTGCGGGACCTGGAGTCGGCGGTGGCGGTGGCCAACCGCCTGGCACCCGAACATTGCGAGGTGCACACCCGGCAGCCGGCCCGCGTCGCCGAGGGCATCCGCACGGCCGGGGCTCTGTTTCTCGGTCCGTGGTCACCCACGGTCCTGGGCGATTACGTGGCGGGGCCCAGTCATACGTTGCCGACGGGCGGAGCCGGACTGTCCTTTGCGGGATTGACCGTGGACCAGTTCCAGCGCCGTACCAGCATGGTCACGTATGACCGGACCGCCCTCCGCAAGGCGCTCCCCACGGTTCAGGAGATGGCCCGTCGTGAAGGCCTTTCCGCCCACGCCCGCAGTGCCGAACTGCGCCTCGAATGACCCCGCAGAACGGTCCCGAACCAGCGCCGCCCACACCCTCACGACACCCTGGAAGCGGGATTCTCTGGGGCTGGGTGTGCCTGGCTTTCGGCGTTGCCGCCATCCTCGCCCTGACACTGTACCTCCTGCTCTTTCCGGAGCCGCGTCGGCGCCTGGCCGGCGCCATGGTCCAATGGGTCGGCCTCCTCGAGTCCGGCCCCGGCACCAACGCCATCACCATCTCCTGCCGCATCCAGGTGCCCGAAGCACACGGCCACTGGAAACCATGGCAGGGAGCCGATCTCCGACTGACCTTTCAGCCACCCGACCAAATCCGCCTCGAAGGGCGAGGTCCCGGCGGAGCCAACATCCTGTGGTTGCGCGAGGGTAACCGGCTCGAAGTCCACAACCTCACCCATGGATGGGGATTCCGCGGTCGACAGGAAATCCCATGGCCGCCGTCACCCCCCGACACAACCGCCGCAGTTGGACTTTCACCCATCCGCTCCCCCGTCCCGCCGGGCAAGGTCTGGATGGCCGTGCTCACCCTCCAAGTGGACCCCATCCACGAGATCACCAACACCCCGTCCGATCTCCTTGCACTGCGGGTGCGGCCCCAACCCCGCGTCGTGCGCGCCGGCGCGCTGCCCGACGGCGAAGTCCGCCTCTGGCTGAGACGCCTGGACGGCCTGCCGGAGCGCGTCGAAATCATCGCACCGCATGAATCCGCCCGGGCCCTTCTGCAATGCAGCGAATGGTGGATCCGGTCCCCGGCACCCCCACAGGAAGCGGATCTGCACGCGCCCCCGAGCCATCACGTCCGGGACGTACCACTGCGGATTTTGGCCGAACACTGGAACTGGTGGTGGGAGACAACACCCTCCGGCAAACCCTTCGGCCTCGAGGAACACCGCCGGCCACCCACGGCATGGCCCCCGGCACAAACCGTCCAGGGAACCGTTGACTCCCCCGCCGAAGAATGCGTCCTGGCGCTGGAAGGGGACACCAGACAGCGCGCCCGGGCCCTGGCACGTGCAGGAACCGCACAGGCTCGGTCCACTTTTCGTGCCTTGCTGTACGGCTGGGCCATTCAGCAATCGCTGGTCACCGGCCATTGGTGGCCCGGCCTTGTGGCCGGTTTCGAACCCGGCCGCGAGGATCCGCAGCACTCCGTAGCCGGAGCCGTTGTCCATGAATTGTCCCTCTCCACAGGGTTGCAGGAGGCCGAGGTGTACGCAGCGCAACTACTGGCCAACCAACTGCCGGTACGACCATGGATCTCCCCTGTTGAGCATGAAGGACGACAGGTCTGGTGTGTCGGGATCGCGTTCCAAGATGCCGGCGGTTTCGTGCCCGTCGATAGATTGACCTGGCTGGTGCACCGTCCGGAACAGGGTT
Organism: Limisphaera ngatamarikiensis; assembly: GCF_011044775.1. Lineage (NCBI taxonomy): Bacteria > Pseudomonadati > Verrucomicrobiota > Verrucomicrobiia > Limisphaerales > Limisphaeraceae > Limisphaera > Limisphaera ngatamarikiensis. The sequence continues at coordinate 106,544 of NZ_JAAKYA010000096.1, forward strand.
TCGCATGGGCCAGCCCCGCACTGACCGGTCTATGGGCAGGGCGATTGGGCATCAACGAACGGCAACTGGCAGCGCTGTGGGTAACCGGGCCGGCGCCCGCGTCACAGCGTGCCCCGATGGCCTTGCCCTTGGGACGGTTGCTGGAGAGCTGCGCCACCTGCGACGAGGCCATGGACCAACTTCGCACAGCCGCATGGGCCCGAGGTTCCACCTTCGTGCTTGTCGATGGCCGGAGCGGGTCGGCGGTCCTTGTCGATTGCCCGGCAGACCGTACCGGGGTCGAGGTCCGGCCGCTCGACGCATCCCGTGACCTGTCCTTGGCGGGCTCGATCGTATGGCAACCCCTCAAAAACGCAGGTCTCTCCACCCCGGGCCCTGCCGGGGTTGAGCCCCTGCCCACGGTGGAGGCGCTCCTGTCCAACCCTCACCGGCCCACCCCTGCGGACGACCTGACCGTCCTCGCCTGTCTCGTCCCGACCACCGGCGACGCATGGGTGGTCTTTCCCTCCTCCACCCCGGCCGGAACACAACCCCGCATTCACCGACTGAACCTCAGATCCCGGCTGAGCCCGGAGGTTCACCTCCGGGACACCCGGGCTGCTCCGGCGGACAACCACCCGAAATCCCACGAATCATGAAACCTCGCAGTGTTCTCAGAATCGCGTTCCGGGTCGCAACCACCTGTGCCGCCCTGTTGACGTGCATTTCGGGTCTCCTGTGGCTCTATTTCCACCCTCCGGTGCAGCTGCAGCGCGGTGTCCCGTACGGCTCCCGCAACGGCCATACGCTCACCCTCGACGTCGCCCGCCCGGCGCATCCCAACGGCTGCGGCGTGCTCCTGATGATGAGCGGTGGCTGGCAATCCCGGCCGGGCAGCTTCCGTCCCTGGCTGGTCGCACCCCTGCTGCGGCGCGGATACACCGTGTTCGCCGTGTACCACGTGCCCCAGCCGGAAGCCACGGTGATGGAGATCGTCGAAGATGTCCGGCATGCACTGCAGCACGTGTATGAACACGCTGCCGAATACGGCGTAGACCCCCGCCGCCTGGGCGTAACCGGCGGTAGTTCCGGTGGACACCTGGCGTTGATGCTCGCCTGCAGTCCGGAAGGCAACGCCGAAGCCGCATCAACCCGGGCCGGGCACGCAACGCCCACCATTGCCGCCGCGGCGGTTTTCTTTCCGGTCACCGACCTGCTCAACCTGGGCGATTCCACGGAGAACCCCGGCGACGGCGGGCCGCCCAGGAGTTTCGTGCGCGCTTTCGGCCCGCAGGCCACCAACCTGACCGTCTGGCGCGGGATCGGACGCAGCGTCTCACCCATCTACCACGTTCACCCCGGCATGCCCCCGGTGCTCATCATTCACGGCGACGCCGACACCCTGGTGCCCCTGGATCAGTCCCTGCGCTTCCAACAGGAGGCAACCCGGCTCGGAGCCACGGTGAAGGTCATCGTCCGGCACGGCGCCGGTCACGGCTGGTGGACCCTCCCATGGGACATCCGCCGGTTTGCCGATTGGTTTGATCAGTACCTCCTGCGCCCGGCGCCCCGGCACGCAACCGCCCCTTAAGCCGTGCCCTCTCCGGACCGTCCCGGCGGCTGTCCGGCCAGCTCGGAAAGAACCCTCCGATACACCTCCAAAGCGTCCGGGCTGAACAACACCACCCGCACCTTTTCCAGCCTCGGCTCCTGTGCCAGAAAATTGCAGATCTCACGCAGCGCGATCCGCGCCGCTCGTTCCATCGGAAAGCGGTAGGCACCCGTGCTGATGGCCGGAAATGCAACGGATCGGCACCCATGCTCCACCGCCAGCCGTAGCGCGTTCCGGTAACAACCCGCCAGCAGTTCGTCCTCGTTCTGCCCGCCGCCCCGCCATACCGGGCCCACGGCATGGATCACGTACCGTGCCGGCAACCGGTACCCGCGGGTGATTTTGGCCTGACCCGTGGGACAACCGCCCAGCTTGCGACACTCTTCCAGGAGCTCCGGCCCGGCCGCCCGGTGAATCGCTCCATCCACACCTCCGCCGCCCAGGAGCGTCTCATTGGCCGCATTGACAATCGCGTCCACCTCCTGGCGCGTGATGTCCCCCTGCACCAACTCCAATCGCGCCAAGACAGCCCGTGCATCCATGCAACTATCACTCCCATCAGGAGCAGAACCGGTCAAGTGCAAGTGGCCTTGTCCCCGTCCGGCCCCGGTGCATGCCCTGCCCGGGCCCCCACCTTGAAGTTGTGCATCATCTCTTCTGGAAATTCGCTCCTGCCATATGGCTGGGAGGGGTTGCTGGGCAAACGACCGAGGCGCGTAGCGTTTGAGGTCGGGGGCCCAGCAGCCGGGGGTGGGATCCTGAGGCCATGATTTGGAGAAAGGAGCATACCCATGGCGATGCGAGTTGAAACCACCCCCGAAGCCGCTTATGCCGTGTTGCTTGAGCATGAACTCGATGGCGCGGGCGAAGCCTCGCGCATTGTGGTCAATGAAGCCTCCAAGATCGAGCGAAGCGAGTTCCTCGGCACCCAACCCTACCACCGCACAGCAAGCCGGCGTGACTACGCCAACGGCTACAAGCCCAAAACGGTTCTGACCAAGCTGGGCGAGCTGACCTTCGAGGTGCCGCAAGTCCGATCCGGCGACTTCTACCCTTCTGCGCTCGAGAAAGGCACCCGCACCGATCAGGCGGTGAATCTTCTCCACCATTCGCCATTCACCATTCGCCATTCACCATTCGCCATTCACCATTCGCCATTCACCATTCGCCATTCACCATTCGCCATTCGCCACTCGCCATTCGCCACTCGCCATTCGCCACTCCCACGCTTGCCGAGATGTACGTCCAAGGGGTCTCCACCCGGCGGATGATCGAGGAGTTACAGCGGCTCTTGGGGTCGAAGGTCAAGCTCTCCTCAGCCCGGGTCAGCCCCGCCGCCGCCCGGCTCGGTGAGGGGCTCAAAGCCTGGCGCGAGCCGCCTTTGGGCAAGCTGCACTATCTCTTCTTGGGCGCCCGCTACGAGAAGGTGCGCATGGAGGGAAGAATCGTCGATTGCGCCGTCCTGATTGCCGTCGGGATCGAAACCTCGGGTAAGCGCCGCGTGGTAGGGTGCGAGATTGTCACATCCGAAGCGGAAATCACTTGACGACGGTTTCTTCAAAGCCTTCTTGCCCGTGGCTTGAAGGGGGTGAAGCTCATCATTTCCGTCGACCAGCCGGACTCAAGGCCCCCCGGCGGGCGGTGTTGCCCGCGGTGCCTGACTGCACTGCCAGTTCCACCTGCAACAAAACGCCGGTCAGTTCGTTACCCGCAAGGAGACCCGAAAGACGGCTGCTGCCCGGATGCGAGCCATCTTCAATACCCCGGACAAGAGGGAAGCCGAACGACTCTTGCGAACCGCTCTGGAGGCGTGGCACAAGGAACACCCCAAGCTTGCCCAACGGGCCGAGGAGGCGATTCCCGAGAGCCTGACCGTCTTCCACTTTCCGGCCTCTCACCTCGTGCGGTTGCGCACCACCAACGGCCTGAAGCGGATCAGCCGCGAGCTCCGACGTCGCACCCGGGTGGCGAGAGCATCGTTCCCAATCCAGAGTCGGGCCTGCAGCTCGTTTCCGCCTTGCTTGCTGAGCTCGACGACGAATGGATGACCGGCAAGGTCTATCTGAACCTCAACACGTAACCCCGGCGTCATGACACCTGCCGTGACAATTCAAGAAAAGGGGTTGCACAATCGAGGAAACAGATGGCGGTTTGCCATGACCGCCAGGGCGCATTGCCTGCCCATGGTGTCGGGGAATGCCAGACCATGCCATGGCACCGCCAACCACCCGGAGTGCGCTTGGGTGAAGGGAGGGAGGAGCAAGCAAAGAGGTTCGTATTGGTGACTTCTCTTCCTCTTTTCCCGGCCGGCTCCGTAAAAACCCCTGAATGTAACAGCGTTGTAACAGCTGTGGCCTACACTGCGGCAGACCCTAACCACGGAGATGAGACCGGACATGGAAACCCAAGTTCAAACCTGCCTGCAGCGACTTCCGCGCGCGAATCTGCGTGTCACGTTGGCGAGGGGTGCCTCCGAAATCCTCGCCGCGCAAAAGCTGCGCTGGCGCGTCTTTGTCGAAGAGCTCGGTGCCAAGCTGACCAGCCGCACCCCTGGCGTCGACCAGGATTTTTACGACCCCTACTGCGATCATCTGATCGTGCGCGACGAAGCCAATGGCCGCATCGTTGGCACCTACCGCATCCTGCCGCCGCAGGCGGCACGTAAGGTTGGCTACTATTCGGAAAACGAGTTCGATCTCACAAACCTGGCCCCCTTGCGCCCCCATATGGTCGAAGTCGGCCGTTCCTGCATCGACCCGGACTACCGCACCGGCGCGACCATCAGCCTGCTCTGGGCGGGGTTGGCGCGCTACATGCGCGAGAACGGCCATCAATACCTGATCGGCTGCGCCAGCATCAGCATGAAGGACGGCGGCCATAATGCTGTAGGCGTCTATCATGCGTTGGCGGCGCACCGTGCGCCGCCCGAATACCGGGTCTTCCCGCGCCACCCGCTCCCGCTGGATCACATCGTGGGAACGCCGAATCCCAACATCCCGCCGTTGATCAAGGGTTATATGCACGCCGGGGCCTGGATTTGCGGCGAACCCGCGTGGGATCCCGACTTCAACACGGCCGACCTGCTGATCTTGCTGCCGATAAGCAGGGTCGATGCGCGCTATGCGAAACATTTCGTGGAGCGGCAAAAATGAAGACGCTTTGCGCGGAGGTGCGCGCCGCCTTCCGGCTCACGCGCGTGGGTCTGCACTTGGTGTGGGGCGTGGCGATGGTCGCGCTCGTCTATCCGTGGATAGACCTGCGCTTGAAGCGCTGGCTCAAACAGTGCTGGTCGCGCCAGCTGCTCCAAATACTGGGGGTGAGACTCAGCGTCAACCGGGAGACCTCGCTCCCCGGCGGGCTGCTGGTGTCCAACCATATCTCCTGGCTCGACATCTTTGTCATCAATGCTCTGGCGCCGGCGGCCTTCGTCGCGAAAGACGATGTGAAGCGGTGGCCACTGATCGGCTGGCTGTGTGCGCATACCGAGACGATCTTTCTCAAACGCGGCTCGCGCGCCGCCGCGCAGCGTACGCGTGAAGAGATTAGCGACCGCCTGCGGGCCGGCGGTTCCGTTGCAGTATTCCCCGAGGGTACAACCAGCCGCGGCGGCCGTGTCTTGCCGTTTCATGCCGCGTTGTTCCAGAGCGCGGTCGATGCCGCCGCGCCGGTCGTGCCGCTCATGTTGCGTTATGTCGACCGGCGGGGCCATCCCAGCCGCGCACCGGCTTACGACGGCGAGATCACGCTGTGGCAGTCCCTGTGGGCGATCGCTCGCACGTCAGGGCTGACGGCCGAACTCTGCGTGCTGCCGCCGATCGCTGCCCAAACGGCAACGCGGCGAGCGCTGGCGGAGCGATGTCATGACGCCATTGCCCGCTGTCTTGAGCAACGCAATGGAATGCCGCTTGCGGCGGCAGGGGCTGCCGAGCAGAGCGCCGAAGAGCGACAGACACACTGTCACTCGCCTTTCACATCGGTCGCCTGAAGTAGCGGCCGGCAAAACTCTCCTTGCAGAATTCTCGAAAAATCCCACACGAGCCACCTGCAGATCTTCATGGCCTCATGATCACGCGGCCGGCTGCCGGGCACCGACCTCAAAAGCCACGCGCCGCAGTCGGTGGCCCGGCAACCCCTCCCAACCACACGGTGGGATTAAACTCACAGAAAGGATGGCGCACAAGTTCAAGGTGGGACTCCGGCAGGGCTTGCACCGGGGCCCCACCTTGAGCGCCCCGCCGATCCGGGTCGCGCCCGCCACCCGTGCAGGTTCTGACGTAACACCGTTGATTCTCCCGGAAATGCCGGCCCGAGCTTGCACCGCCACAAGTGCTCGCGCATTTCGCGCCGCCCCTCCCCAAGGGCCGGACCTTACGTCGACCGACGACCAGGAGGTGTCCCGGGGGCCACTCCTTCACACCCCACCACTCCGACCCGGCAAAAAGGCGCGCGTCGCATGCAGGTTGCCTCTTGGAAAGGTTTCCCTCCCAACGTAAGCTGGCATTGTCTATGGAACCGGACCCGCAGACCTGTTGCGCCCAAACTCTGCCGGCCCACTGGATGGACCTCCTGCGCAGCCAGGGGGGACGTGTCACCCGTTCCCGACAGCGCGTCCTGGAAGCCATGGCGCAACTGGGCCGCCCCTCGACAGCGCAAGAAATCGCCCGGTCGCTGGGCCGCCGCGCATGCAACCTGGCCACTGTCTACCGCTCCATCGCACTGTTCGAAAACATGGGCCTGGTGCGCCGCGTCGAACTGGGCGACGGTCAAACCCGATTTGAACTCGCCGGGGACGATCAGCACACGCATCACCACCATCATCTCTTTTGCAAACGCTGCGGCCGTATCCTCAAGGTTGAGGGTTGTGAACTCTCCCGCTTTGAGGCTTCTCTCGCCCGCGACCACGGCTACACCGAAATCGAACACCGGCTGGAGTTTTTCGGGATCTGCCCGCGGTGTCAAAGCACCCGCACAGCGGGCTCTCCGCAGCACAGTCCCGGTACCATGGTCCGCCCGGATCGCCGCCGCCCTGCTCAGTAGTCAGAACCGAATGATCCCCTCCCACTTCTGCACCACCGGACCCGGTCGCGACCCGAGTCGCCCAAACAGCCGGCCACCCACCGCTTGACCATCGCCGGTCTGTTCCCACCGCTTCTGGACTTTCGGCCAAACGAAACGACGGTGATTCCCGAAACTGAGGGCAAAGCCGGAACCTCCCTTCGCCATTGTGCAGATGCCGGCCGGCGGTCCCATATGAAAGCCGGCCGATCTGAACGCCCGGCCCCGGGCCGGCGAATCCCGGTCCTCCCGATTCCGCCGTTTCGGCCCGGTGCGGATGCTCCACACGGGTTTCTTGTTCGGGGCTTGCGTTTCCGACCGACCTCTGCTTTATTGCTAATGCAATGCAGTTGCATTTGCAACATGCCGGGTGGCAACCCGCGACAACGGCCCGGCCGGGCCGCTGCACCAGCGCCCCGGGGTACGCCCTGACCGGGACGCACACGGCCACCCTCGCGGCAGTGGCCTGCCTGCTCTGGGCCCTGCTCGTCGCCGCCTCGCCGGTCCTCCACCACGACCTTCACGGCGCCGGGGCCCTCTCGCCGGACCATCACTGCCTGGCCACCCTTTTGTCACAAGGCGGTATCGAGACCACCTTCACCCTCGTCGCCGCCCCATCTCCGCCCCACCACTTCTCCGCCTCGCCGCCCCCACATCCAGCTCCTCCCGCCCGCTCGTGGAAGGGACGGCATCGGAACCGGGCCCCACCGGTATCCCCCCGCTGAACCCTCCACGGCCACCCTCCGCCGGCCAACCATCACCAGCCGCGGCGGGTCCGCGTCCGGCGGTCGATCCGTTCCCCGCCGGCACACAACCGTGCCGGTATGGGTTCCGACCGCACGCCGATCCCCGCACGGGCCAACCCGTCACAACCGTTGGCAAACAGTCCATGCAAACAATGTCGCCAAGCCGCCGAGCATTTACGTTGATCGAACTGCTGGTCGTGATTGCGATCCTCGCAATCCTGGCCGGACTGCTCCTGCCTGCCGTCGCGCGCGCCAAATCCAGAGCCCACCGCGTCGCCTGCACCAGCAATCTCCGCCAACTGGGTCTGGCCCTGCGCATGTATGCCGATGACCACGGCGGCTACGGGCCCACGACCACCCACGGATCGGGGACCAACGCCTGCTGGATCTACCAACTGTCCGACTACGTCGCCCGTGTGGATGCCATCCGCATTTGCCCGGCAGATCCCAAAGCCGCTCCGCGGCTCGCCAACCGCACCACCAGTTACACCCTCAACGAGTTCATCGCGGTGGATCTGCGAGACCCCTTTGGAGCCATTGTCGAAAGCTTCCGCAAACTGGACGCTCTGCCGAAACCCGCCCAGACCATCACCGTTTTTGAGATCGCCAATTCGGCCGGCATCAGCATCTACAACGACCACACCCACTCCCGCAACTGGCGCTCCTGGAGCAACGTCCTCGCCGATATCCAACCCGACCGCCACGGTGCGTCGGCAAACTATCTGTTTGCCGACGGTCATGTGGAGACCATTCCGGCACGAGTACTCCGGATGCGCATCGAGGCCGGAGACAACTTTGCACGGCCACCGCAATAAATGTCACGTATGCAAGCCTCCACACTCACTTTCCGGGCGGGTTTGAACCCGGCTTTGGCTGCCGTGAGGGGGCGGTTGCCCTTCCCCAACGGCCCGAAGCAGCCGGTTCATCCCCGTCCGGGTTCCAAGTCATCAAACCCAGCAACCACGAGAGAATCCATGAGGACATCAAAAACAACACACAGCGCAAACCCCAAAGCACAAACTGGAACGAACCTTCCACCCTGCCATCGTTCGCAAGCCGGCATGGATACGGGCCCCGGGATCTCCCGAAGCCGCCCACGGCCGCTACGTGGGCTCTGGACACTGGCAGGGTCTCTGGCCGCTGCCGGCGTGCTTCAGGCCTCCGAAATGCCACGGTTGGCCACGGGACATGCCGACGTGGGCGTCGCATTCTCCGACGGTGAGCTGGAAATGCATGTTCATCATGACGAATGGGGTGAGTTCCACCCGGACGAAGTGTGGCTAAAGGTCGCGGCTTCGGCTCGCACCGCGGTTCCCTCGGCCCCTGCATTTGCGTTCCTCGGAGATCCCGGTACGGCCCTCTGGATCCTGCCGGCATCCCAGCGGCCGGATCTACTGTTCCTGGGGCTGGGGGCCGAAGAGGTTGCTCCCGGCGTTTTCAGCGGCGATGTGCTGCGCGTGACTTTGAAGCACTGGGAGGGTCCCGGTCATTTCATCGTGTACCAACTGGACAACTTCGGCACACCCACGGTCTGGATCAACACCCGGGACGGCGTTGACACGAACGACTATGTTCCGCTCCCCGCGGGGGGCCACATTCATGTCAACTGGGTCTTCAGCGCGCCCGGATTCTACCGTCTGACCTTCCAGGCTTCCGGCACCCTGGTCGGCACGGGCCGGGAGCTCACCAGCACGGAGGCCGTCTACCTGTTCGACGTGGGCGAGTTGCCACGCCTGACAATCACCCGGGCGCACGACGGGGACCATTGGGTCCTGCGCTGGTTGTCAGAAACCAACACCCGTTACCAAATCCAGTACCGTGTGGCCGCCGACTCGGGACCATGGACCGATCTCGGACTTCCGATACCGGGGACCGGCGGCATTCTGGAGGAACATGTTGAACCTCTGCACCCGCAACAATTCTTCCGACTCCGGGTAGAGTACAATCCCGGGAACGAGCCCGGCATCGTGGCCCGGCTTTTCATTGCTGATGCCACCAATGCCGCGCTGTCCATGATTGACCTCGAAACCGGCGCCGTGTACCCGGCCCTCTTTCCCCTCGGCTCCCGCGCCCGTCTCGCCTCTACACCGTCCTCGCGCTATTGCCTGGCCGTGCAATTGGATGCCGGCAGGGCTGAATTGTTCGACAGTGGCATCTACGTGGAGGACCACGGGGACCACTGGCACTATTACAAACAACCCGTGCGTCGCATGCAGGTTTCCCTTCTCGGTGCCAATCCCGTCCACACCGTGGCATTGGGCGACTGGCTAACTCTGCACTGGGACCTGTCCGGAAGGGTGGACCTCATCCACGAAAAGGAACTCACCGTTGCGGGCGATGCTTACGTGCCCCAGAGCATTCATGCCGGTGCCCAGCACGGTTCCGCCGTGCCCTTCACCCATCCCCCGGGCCGTTTCTTTGCCGTGAGCAAGCCCAATCCGCTCTATCCACACGAGACCCGAAATCCCCTACCCGTCGGTGTTGATATTTGGGATCTTGATACCAGCAACCGCGTCCACACCGCCACCGGTTATACACGCATGCATGGTGAGGCCGGCAACGGATGGTCGGCCGCCTTCGGATTCGTCGAGGGCGTCCTCCTGTTGTGGCACAACGGGAACGGGTGGACCAACTACATGATTCCCAACCCGCCGACCATGCCGGCAGGCTACCGCATCGGTGACCTGCGCGGTCACGAGACCCTGAACCACTACTTCGGACTGGCCTTCCAGGGTGAAACCGCCGGCGATATGTTCGTCATCTCTGCAACCGACCTGAGCATGGAACGACTGGCCCTTCCCGGCGACTCATTCGCCGTGGCCTACGAACTTGGCCCCGACGGCAACACCTTCAATGTGGTCCTGGCCAACGGAGACTTCGTCGAGATGAACGCCCGGACTCTGCAAGTGCTGGGGGTTCGGAGAGCTTTGATTGCGCCCACCACCAACCACAGCAATCACGGCCAGTTTCACCCCCACGTGGCAGGAGGCCTTGGCCGGCTCTACGTCACTGATCCCATCGGGCAGCGAGTGGTGGAACTGGAGGCGGGTTCGCTGCGCACCTTGCGCGTATTCCCGCTGCCGGGCACTCCGACCAAGATCACCATGCATGGCGTGTTGGTGCCTCCCACACGTTGAACCGAATCCGGTGGAAGGTTCGGCGGCTCGGGCCCAACCCGGCCCGGGCCGCCGCAGCAAGACCCGCATCCCCGCCGTTTCTCCCCATGCTGCCCTGGCTTGCTAACGTGGGCCTGTATGCGGCCGCGACGTTCCTGGCCTCCCTGGTCGGTGGCGGCCTGCTCCTGCTCTTGCGCCCGACACACAACCATTTGCAAACGGCCCTCAGCTTCGTTGGAGGACTCATGCTCGGCATGGTCCTGATCCACCTCATCCCGCATTCCATCTCGTGTCTTTCTTCCGTGCATGCGGCCATGGGATGGACCCTGGGCGGCTTTCTGACCCTGTTCTTCCTACAACGAGTCCTCGGCTATCACGATCATGAGGTCGCGGTATCAGGTGAGGGCGCCAGCCCGCCGTCCGGAACCGCCAATTCGACCCCCCATGCGCCCGTTCTGTCCCACCGGGTCTCGTGGATCGCAGTGGCCCTGGGTCTGTCGCTTCACTCCACGATCGACGGCATCACGCTCGGTGCCGCAATCAATCTGCACGCCCACACGGGTGACAGCGCACTCGGGCTCGGTATGGCCCTGGCGATCATTCTCCACAAACCCTTCGATGCCGCGGCCCTGTTAACTCTCGTCCACCGCGCAGGCGGTACCAACAGGCTCAAGTGGAGCCTCAACCTCGCCATCGCCTCGGTCACCCCGGCCGCGTTGCTGGTTACCTTCTTGGGCTTGGGATCCCCGGCGGATCCGCATTCCGAAGTGTTGGGGTGCATGCTGGCGTTCAGCGCGGGAGCCTTCTTATGCATTGCCTGCAGCGACCTGCTACCCGAACTCAAGTTCCATGCGCACGACCGTTTGCGGCTTTCCGCAGCCCTGGTTCTCGGACTGGCCCTCCCTCTGGCCCTTGGTGAGCCCCATGAACATAACTACACCCACACACACGGCACGGTCCATGGCTGTGTTGAATCCCACGCCGATCCTCGTCCGGCAAATCACGGGGCAGCGTCGGCCCCCTGTGAACTGCACTAGCCGACTCCTGAAAACGGTCTTCTCGGCCAGAACCCCATGCAAACGACCCCTTCGTGTTGAGGGTTAACGTTTCTGAACATGACATTTCCAACACCCTGCTAATGGTGCCGGAACAGGCGTTCGCGGTTGGCCACCAGGTACCAGACAATGCCCACGTTGATGACGAGCACGACCGTCACAGTGACGGAGAAACGATGCAGGAGTTCGTACACCTCGATGGGAATGAAAAAGCAGGATTCTCCGATCGCCATCCAGCCGGCCCAACTTGCGCGCAACCACAGGCCAACCCCTTCGGCCAGGGAAAACAAACTGTAAAAGGCCGTGCCGGCCGCCACCCAGTGCAGTCGCTGAGACGAGATTTGCCCAAGCTTGATCCCCAAATCCACAAAGAACTGCTTCTCAGGGTCCAGGTGCAGAACCAACAGAACCTGCCGGAACAGACCGGGCAGGCTCTTGTCCGACAGCTTCCATACCCCCAACGCCAACAGGAGCAGGAGCAGGGCCTTGCCCAGCTTGAAGAAAATAATGGCGTAGAGAGTTGGAGCCCTGCTGCCGGCAGGGCCCCTGGCCGGGGTCGGTTTGCGAGAACGGGCGGATGCCATGGGTTTCCGGACGTGGTGGGCAAGTGGTCCTGGCGAAGCCAAACCCGGCTGCGCCGCCCCGGAACATCAGCGCAATCGCGACTGCAACCACTCCAAAAGCCCGGAAATGGGCACGCGCGTCTGTTGCATGGTGTCGCGGTCGCGTACCGTCACCGTGTCCTTCAGTTCGGGCCCCTTCTCGCCCAGGGTTTCGAAGTCCACCGTCACGCAGAAGGGCGTGCCGACTTCGTCCTGACGCCGGTAGCGCCGACCGATTGCACCGGCGTCGTCGTAAAACACGTTCATGTGGGGACGAAGCAGGTCGCGAATTTGCCGCGCTTTTTCCACCAGGGCCGGCCGGTTCTTTAACAACGGGAACACCGCCACCTTGATGGGGGCGATCCGCGGATGAAGCCGCAGCACGACCCTGGTTTCCGGTTCACCCTTCTCATTGGGTGCCTGATCCTCGTCATAGGCATGGCACAACAGGGCCAGCGCCAGCCGGTCCACACCGGCTGAAGGCTCGATCACGTGGGGGATGTAATAACCCTTGCCCAGCATCTCGGCGTCCTGCCGTGCGGAGGCTTCGGCTTTATCCGCCGGCTCCCCCATCCGCGTCAGGTAGCCCAATCGGTGGCGGTAGTAGCGCTCCTGAAGGTCCTGTTGTTTGGAAGGTTCCAACCGACCCCATGCCGCCCGTAATTCCTCGTCGAAAACCGTCATGGGCCGGCCGGAGTAACGTTGGTGCTGGCTGAGGTCGAAATCGCTCCGGGCGGCAATGCCCTCCAGCTCCTGCGTGCCAAACGGGAATTTGAACTGAATGTCGACGCAGGCGCGGGCGTAATGGGCAAGTTCCTCCGGTTTCTGCCAGTATTCCTCCAGCGTGGTGCGCGGCAGTCCGATGCTTTCGTAGAACCGGATCCGCTCCTCCACCCAGTATTGATGCCACATCTGCCAGCCCCAATTGGGTTGCGGTTCGCCCGGGTGACCGGGGCCGGCGGGGCGGGCCACCTCCCCGTAAATGGCCTCCACGGCCTCGTCCGGCCGAATGAAAAACTCCAGTTCCATTTGCTCGAACTCGCGCGAGCGGAAGGTGTAGTTTCGGGGCGTCACCTCGTTGCGGAACGCCTTACCGATCTGGGCAATGCCGAACGGGATCTTCTGCCGCGAGGTTTCGAGCACGTTCTTGAATTGCGCGAAAATGGCCTGGGCGGTTTCCGGTCGCAGATAGGCGACGTTTTCCTCGGACTCGATGGGGCCGACAATGGTCTTGAACATGAGGTTGAAGGGCCTGGGCTCGGTCTTTTCGCCCTCGCATTCGCTGACCATTTTGCTGGGCTTGCGCGGACACGGCGTCTCGTGCAACTGGTCGGCCCGAAACCGGCCCTTGCACGTCTTGCAGTCCACCATGGGATCACTGAAGGTGGCCACATGCCCGCTGGCCTCCCAAATCCGCGGATGCATGATGATGGTGGCGTCCAGTCCCACGACGTCGTCGCGGAACCGCGTCATCTGCAGCCACCACTGCTCCTTCAGATTCCGCTTCAGCTCGGCGCCCAGCGGACCGTAGTCCCAAAAGCCGTTGATCCCCCCGTAAATCTCCGAGGAGGGGAAAATGAACCCGCGCCGTTTGCACAGCGCCACGATTTTCTCCATCAACTGCTGAGAGGCCGACTGCGCCATAGCGGTCGCAGTCTTCGGGAACGGTCAGGCCCTGTCAAGGAAAGGGCGGGAACCGGCGCTCGTGCCGCGGGGCTGAACTGCCCGTTCTCTGCTCCGGGCGGGTCCCGGGCCGTGGCATGCGCCGGTCGTCCAACGCCGGCCGCGCCACATCTCCGCCCCGGGCGCGCCCGGCCGGCGCGCAAGTCCTGTCCCGGCCGACCGAAGTCTGCCCCGCTTCAGCGGCCCGGCAGCTCGTCACTCCGGACCAATCGCACCCCGGCGCGGGCCATCTCTGCCAGGGCCCGGTCCACGTCACCCGGCTGCAGGTTCACGCCCCGGCAGGCGTCCGTGATCACCCGGGTGGCGAATCCCAGTTGCACAGCATCCAGTGCCGTCGCCTTCACGCAGTAGTCCGTGGCCAGACCGGCCACGTACACCTCGCGCACACCCTGTTGGCGCAGGAAGTCGGCCAGGCCGGTCGAACGCCGCTTCCCGTTGTCGAAAAACCCGCTGTAGCTGTCGATCCGCGGATCGGTCCCTTTCCGGACCACATGAACAATGCGGCTGGTGTCCAGGCCGGGCGCAAATTCTGCCCCCGGCGTGAACTGCACGCAGTGCACCGGCCAGAGTACCTGGGGTAAACCGTCCAGGTCCACCACCTCACCCACCCGGCGCCCGGGGTGATTCACGGCAAAACTGCCGTGGTTCGGCGGATGCCAATCCTGCGTGGCCACCACCAGATCAAAACCCGGCTGCAGCCGGTTGACCACCGGGATCACGGCGTCGCCCTCGGGAACGGGCAGAGCACCTCCGGGGAGAAAATCATTTTGCAAATCCACCAAGAGCAGGCACCGCATACACCGGGCAACTTGCTCCGCTTCGCGCCGGAGCGCAACCGGCAGCGCATTCTTTCGCGTCTCCCCTGCCCGCGCCCCTTGCGCCACACCAGCCCCGGCGTCAATGACCCCTGCCCGCGCGACCACCTCCACGTCGCGGTTCCAATCCTGTGCCTGCGAAAACCTCCGGACCGAACGTGGGAACGACAAAAGTTCCGCCGGCGGCGTCTTTGCCGGAGCCGCCCGGAGCCGGCCCCGACCCACCCCTCCCACAGCGTTTACGAAGCCCTTCGCCAAACGACATTTCCCGGCTTGTCCCCAATTCAGGCCACAAGACAACCATCACACCTTCCATCACCATGGTCCTGGTTGTGCGAGTGCTTTGCACATCGCACAACCCCGAAACCGTTTTGGCGCAGACCTGACCAAACCACGGAACCGAATCATGAAAGACCGGAACGATCCTCAACCCCAATGTGCCCTGACTGCACAATCTTCCGCGATGGCTCGCCCGGGGCGGATGGCCACGTTGTTCCCCCAAACGCTGGCGGTTTGGCTCGCCCTTGCCAGGTCGGCCTCCGCAGCGGTTTGGGTTGGCACTGAAGGCTTTTGGGATGACCCCGCCAACTGGGACACCGGCGTGCCGGACGCCGCCGGCGGCTGGGCCATCGGTAACGTCAGCAATGGTGGCACCGCCATCGTTCGCACGGCCGTCCCGCCCGTGAACGAGGCTTGGGCCGGTAACGCCGGCGGCCCCGGCACCATCGTCGTGACCAACGGCGGCGTCCTGACAGTCAACAACTGGATGGTGATCGCGCGGATGTACCAGTCCACCGTGGAAACCCCGCTCAGCCGGCTGATCATCGAAAACGGCACGCTCAACAAGAGTGGTGATGGCCTGATCGTGGGCGACAATTACCAGGGGCTCAGCTCGCCCGGCGAAATGATTGTGGGCGGCACCGGCACGGTGAACGTCACCGGCGGCTGGTGGGGCATCGGCAACGGCGCCGCCAGCCGCGGCCTGGTGGTGTTGCGTGACCAGGCCGTGGTGAACGCTTCCGGGTACGACTTCAACGTGGGCGATTACGGCGGGGCTGTGGGCCGGTGTTACATCTCCAACCAGGCCACCCTGAATGTTTCCCGCTTCTGGATTGGCAAGTGGGACACCTCCTCCGGCGCCCTCTGGCAAAATGGCGGCGCGGTGATTGGCACCGGCCCGAACGCCAACGAATGGTGCATCGGGGGCGAAAACGCCGCGGCTTCCACCGTTTACGGGTTCTATGCCCTCCAGGACGGCATCCTGGTCTGCCCCTTCAACTTCCAGGTGGGCCGGTACGGTTACGGCGTCTTCTACCAGAGCGGTGGCACCAACCTTCAGTCGGGTTGGTGTGACACCGCCCGCTTTGCCGGCAGTTTCGGCGTGGCCTGGTTTTCCGGCGGGCGATTTCTGCACGACGGCCTCAACACACGGTACATGATCGGTGAAAACGGGCGCGGCGAGGTCTCCATCACCGGCAACGCCGACTTCCAAACCCTTCGGCCCGTGGCCTTCGCCAATGGCGAAGCGTTGCTGAGCCTCAAAGGCGGTACCCTCACCGTGCCGGGATTTGAAAAATGGGCCGGAACGGCCTTTTTGGCTTGGGACGGCGGCCTGCTGCGGGCCAGCGCTGATCATCCCGACTTTCTCCCGGCGGGCGTGGATGACGTGCGCGTCTTTGCCGGAGGCGCCGTTGTGGACACGGCCGGCCACGAAATCACCTTCCGCCCGGCCCTTCAAGCCCCCGTCGGCCAGGGTATCATCAGCATCCCCATCGTCAGCCCCGGCTCCGGTTACATCGGCGCGCCGCTGGTGCAGATCCAGGGCGACGGCAAGGGCGCCATGGCCGTGGCCCAGGTGGATCCCTTGACCGGTCAACTGACGAACATCATCGTCACCTGTCCCGGCTATGGCTACACCTATGCCTTCGCCATGCTCGTCGGCGGTGGAACGGCGGACCCCGCCGCATTGGGAACACCCGTACTCGGGCCCGTTACCTCGGGCGGCCTGACCAAGCGGGGCGCCGGCACCCTGACCCTCGCCGGGCCCAACACCTATACCGGCCCCACGCTCGTCCAGGCCGGCCGCCTGCGAGTCACCACCGAACACAGCGGCGGCGGTGCCTTCGACGTGGCCGGCGGCGCCATCCTGGCCGTCCAGCGCACCAGCAACTCGCCCGGACTCGCACTCGCCAGCCTCGATCTCGGCGGCACGGACCCGGCAGTGCTCGAGCTCGACCTCGACGATGCCTCCGCCACCCCGACTCCGCTGCTCCTGATCCACGGCGCGTTGAACCTGCGGGGCCCGACCGAGCTGCATGTGGACGGCCGGAACCTACGGATCGGAACCTACCCGCTGATCCAATACGGCTCACGCACCGGCCCGGCCAGCTTCACGTTGGGACGACTCCCCGTGGGCGTGCAGGCCACCCTGGTGGACAATACCGCCGCCAGAACGATAGACCTTGTCGTCTCGGCGGTGGGCCAACCTCGGTGGGATGGCCTGGCCGGCCCCGTCTGGGATGTCGGCGTAACCACCAACTGGATCGAACTCAGCACCGGACAACCCACGGTCTACCAGGATGGCAATCCCGTGCTGTTCGATGACAATGCCAGGGGCACCACTACGATCACCCTGAACTCGGTGGTCCGTCCGGCCGCAGTGATTGCCGAGCACAGCAGCCTCGACTATCACCTGAGCGGTTCCGGCCGGATCAGCGGCACCACCGCCTTTATCAAACGCGGCTCCGGCACCTTCACCATGCACCTGCCGGCCAACGATTACACCGGACCCACCCGGATCGAAGGCGGCACCCTGATCATCACCAACGTCGCACCCGCCGGTCAACCGAGCGCCATCGGCGCCGCTCCCGCCGCTGCCACCAACCTGGTGCTGGCCGGGGCCACACTGCGGTACGAAGGTGCCCCCGGACAAACCGACCGCGGCTACGCCATCCAGAGCACCAACAACGTCCTCGATGTGCGCGGCGATCTTGTGCTCGCAGGCCCGGCCGCGGCCCAGGCCGGTAGCTATATCCACAAGACGGGCCCGGCTCGACTCACGTACACCTATCCGGGCACCCTGGACCTCTCGGGCGGTGGCTGGCCCGGCTACACCATCGGGGCCGGAACGGTCGTCTTTGACGGATCGGCCGGCAACCAGCTCGTGCGCGTGGCGCCCGACCTCTGGGTCGGCAACACACCCGAGCAGGGCGCAACCCTGATTCTCACCAACACCACCCTGCAGGTGGACGCATGGGTGGCCGTGGGCCGTGGTAACGGCAGCGTGGGCAACCTCTCCTCGTTGACGGCCTACAATTCCAAGCTCCGCTCGGGCAACTTTTCCATGGGCTTTGACGCGGGTTTGGAGAACAATCAGGCCCGTCAACAGCTCAGCCTCCACGGCAACTCCAGCATCACCAACCTGGGCGACATGAACCTCGGCGAAAGCTCCGGCTCGGAAGCTCACATCCTGTTGGCCGACCAATCCACCTTGTTCTCGGACCACCGGGTCTTCATCGGTTGGCACTTCAACGCCACGGGACACCTGGCCCTCACCCATCAGGCGCAAATGTTCGTGGATGCATGGCTCTCCTTCGGCCATGAAGGCGGGCATGGCACCGCCTCCCTCCGCGACGACAGTCGGTTGTGGGTTTTGTGGGATCTGAACGTCACCGACGTCGGTACGGGCTACGGCCTGTTCGAACTCCACGACCGCGCGGTCGTGTCGGCCAACAACCTGTTCGTTGGTAAAGGTGCCGGTAGCACCGGCGTGTGGAGACAGGATGGAGGCCGGCTCGAACTCCGTCCCACGGGCGATGTGCTCCAGATCGGCGCCAACGGCGAGGGGATCTGGGAACAATCCGGCGGTACCGTACTCGCCCCGCGACACTGGGTCGCCATCGGTCGGTACCCCGGCGTCACCGGTACCCTGAATCTCTCCGGAGGTGAGTTCTCGCACACGGACCCGGGCCGGCTCCTGTTCGTGGGTGAAGAGGGCAATGGCATCCTCAACCTGAGCGGCAGCGGGATCCTGACGACCCTGGGTGACCGCCTTGTGGTGGCCCACACCGCCTCGGCATCCGGTACCGTCAACCTTGACGGTGGCGTTCTCCGCGTGCGTCGTGTGGCCGGTGGCCAGGGTGTCAGCACCTTCAACTTCAACGGCGGTCTGCTCCAGGCCCTGCCGGGCGCCGGGCCCGACCTCATGTACGGCCTGGGCACCGTATACGTCCTGCCCGGCGGCGCCGTCATCGATACGGACACCAACCATCTCACCCTGTCTCAACAACTGCTCGATGGCGGCGGCGGTCTGGTGAAGCTCGGCAGCGGGACACTGACCTTGCTGGCCGACAACACCTATGGCGGTCCCACCGTGGTCAGCAACGGCACGCTCCGCATCAACGGCAATTCCACCTCCTCCGGGATCACCGTGCGTCCGGGGGCCACCCTGGGGGGCACGGGCACCGTGGCCGGGACGGTCGTGATCCAACCCGGCGCCACCCTCGCCCCCGGTGAAAGCCTCGGCACCCTGACACTGACCCAAACCCCGCAGCTGCAGGGCACCGTGGTCATGGAGCTGGATCGTTCGGCCAATCCCCCGGCGGACCGTCTAGTGGTTCAGCAGGCTCTGACCTACGGTGGCACCCTGCACCTCATCAACATAGGGCCGGCCTTGCAGGCTGGAGACACCTTCCAGCTCTTCCAAGCCGCATCCTACAACGGCGCGTTTGCCGCGGTCACAGCCACCACACCCGGCCAGACCGTTCAGTGGGATCTGTCACGTCTCACCGTGGATGGCACCATCCGGGTGGCCTCAGTGTCGGCGGCCGAGGTCACATTGGATTGGGCTCTGGCCAATGACCGGCTTACGCTGACGTGGCCCGAGTCGCAACTCGGCTGGGTCCTGCAGGTGCAAACCAACGCACTCGCCGTGGGCCTGAGCACCAATTGGGTTACGGTGCCCGGTTCGGAGCTGACCAACCGGGTGATCATCCCGGTGGATCGCGGGTCCGGCAGCGTGTTCTACCGCCTGACCCGGCCATAGACAGCTGCCACCGACCCACCCGGTCGGAAAGCGAATCGCGTCCTCAACCCTGCGGGGAAAGGGATCGTGCGCCGGGAGCGCCGCCCTTTCCCCTGCTGTTTTTCGGGCGGCGCCACCGTGGCGTGTCATCGGCAAGGGCCATCCTCCGCCGTTCCCGAACGTCACGTCGCCGTCCGCGCATCCGTTCAACGACGCAATCGATGGAACCGCGGCTCCGACGTCCAGGGCAGGATCAACTCCCAGAAATCGTCCCTTAGGACCGCAGCGGAAGGCACCTGACTCCATCGCGCGGGATCCCCCAGCCGGTCGGTGATTTCCAATTGAAAACCGAGCGCATAACTCGGCCACCGGATCCGAACTCCCGGTCCCACCGGCTCAACAACCAAACTGACGGCCAATCCGGCGCCGCCCGGCCCGGCCAGGGAATTGGCCCGAACATCCTCCTCGCTCAACGCTCCGGCATACACGCGAAAATCTTGAATCAAGGCGCGCAACGGCGGACTGTCGCCCACGAGAGACCGCCCCAAATAAGCCCGACCCGATCCCACCCCCAACAACGAGGGCACCACCCCTTCATACAACCGCGCCCGTACGCCGTTGGTGTACACAGTCACCCGCCCCTGGGTGGGGTCCAGCACCCAGACCAGATGCAACGCCTGCCCGTCCAGGGTCGGTCCAATGTCCAGATTCACACCCGCACCGGAATAGTTGAACGTCAGACGGGCCGTGCCGGAAGCCGTGCGCGGCGTGAAGGACACAAATCGGGCCGGCCTGCCGGCCTGAACGTCTCCCAATTCAAACAACCGTGCGCCCGGTTCGTTGGTTCCAAAGCGGACGAAACATTCCAGCGTGACCGGCGACGACACCGTGATCAACCCTCCCGGAAGCTCCACATGGGATCCGACCGCCCCATTGAATTCGAGACCTTCGGCGGTGGCTTCTACCCCTGTCACGGATCGAGGATGAGCCGTGCCCACCTGATCCCGCAGCCCCGAGGCAAAGTCGTACCAATGCGCCAGTCCCGGATGCACCCATGCCAGGCGCCGGATTTCCACCGGCGTCAATGCCCGTCCGTAAATCCGTACCGAGTCCAGCCACCCCTGATACGGTGGGTCCGGCCACTGGCTCAGGCCCAGATAATTGCTGCGGGCCTGGATCTGCCAGGGCACAAGGTTCAGGTTGCTGCGAACCGCGACCGGTGCCGCGTTCAGATACAACACCGCCCGCCGGGGCTCGAATGTCACTGCCACATGCGCCCAACTCCCGGTGGGAAATGCAAAGGGCGCGTCCAGGCGGATCTCGCCACCCGGTCCACTGGTGGTCAGTGCACAGCGGAACCGCCCATTGTCCGCCCGGGGCGTCAGCATGAAATACCGGCTCGTGCCGTCGCCAAAGTCCAGAAAGCGCTGCCAGGTGCCGCCACCATCCCATCGGGCCCAAAATGCCACGGTCCGCGCGTTGGCCACCGATGCGGGCAATCCCACATACGCCCCGGCGCCGGAGAGGCGCACACCCCGGCCCCGCCCGCTCACCGGCTCCACCCGTGCCCCGTTATACAAAGACCCGTCGTAAAGCCGGCCCTGATCCCGCGCGTCCGTTTCGAAGCTATAGAAGGCACTCCAGTCCAACCCTGCCACCGGCCACCCGTCCTCCGTCCAGTCCAACCGGACCATGCCCAGTTTGGGCGTACCCTGATCCAGGCCGTCGTAGTAGTGGAATGTCACCCAATACTGGTCGCCCTCACGGTACACCCCGGCGTGGCCCGGTCCCACAAACCGGCCTGTACTTTCCAGAAACACCTCACCACCACGTTGCACCAGGGACACCCCGTTCCGATCCCGGAACGGTCCCGTGGGAGACACGCTCCGCCCGACCCGGATCTGGTAGGTGCTGTCCACCCCCGCACAGCACGTCCCCCAGTTCACAAACAGGTAATAGTAACCACCCCGACGGTACAAATGCGCCGCTTCAATCTGATCGTTCCACGCGACGCGAACCGGTGAAGTTTGCGGCTGCGCTCGCAGGCCCGTTTGCGGATCCAATTCCACCACATAAATCCCCTGCCAATACGAACCGAATGCAAGCCACAACCGCCCGTTCTCATCCAACAACACACTCGGGTCGATGCAATTATACGGGTCGCCCGGGCCTGATTGAATGACCGGTCCGTGATCGGTCCACCCGTAATCGGGCCGGGAGGAATCCAGCGTCGGGCTGCTGGCCAGGCCGATGGCGGAAACCTGGCTCCCCCACGAAGACACCGAGTAGTAGAGCAGATAGCGCCCGTTCACGTGGACGATGTCCGGCGCCCAAAATGTCCCGTCAAACAACGGCACCGCATTCGTGGTCCAGGCAGGCGCACGATTGACCGGGAACACTGTCCCGGCCGACGACCAGTGCAGTTTGTTGGTGGACACCTTGATGGGGATCCCCCGGCCGGTGGTAAACACATAGTACCGCCCCTCACAAAGGATCATGGTCGAGGGATCATGGGCCCCCAGACTTCCCGTGAGCGGTTCCTGAGCCCGAACCGGGCCCGAAACAGCGCACGCACCCAGCACCGCCCCCAGGGCAACCCATACCCGACCGCAGCTTTTCCTCAGGGACCAACGGGATTCCATGGCGCGTCATCGGTTTGCATGATTCACAACCACCACAAATACCCACCACCACTCTGAAATGCACCTCCGGGACGCATCCACGGCCGGCGCATTCCGGCTCACCGACTGCCATTCGATCCGCTCAGGGGGCAGCCAGCCGGTAATAACCGCGCGGACGCTGAAGCGTTACGACCACGGGCGGTTCCCCCGCCAGATTGGTCCACGGCCCCCAGGGGTCGGTCGCTTCCTGCAGCAGCGCGGTTTGCCACCACCAAAGCCACAAGCTCCGCTCCCCCCGCCACCAGTGAAGCCCCATGGACCCGGCCGTGTCGGTCGTCCCGGCAACCAGAAGCCCCTGCGGCAATTCCACCGTCTCGCCCTCGAGCTGCTCCAGAACCAGCCGTTGTAAGCCCGCGGTCGGCGGCCTCAGAAGCCCCCGGATCTGATCCCCGTCGAAAACCAGTTCGCCACCGGTCCATCTGCGCCCATCCAAAGTCTCCCAATTGTAGGCGATACGAACCGGTCCGGCGGGAAACCCGTTCAACCGCAGCGCAACACCTTCCGAACCGGGCATCACCAGGCGTCCATACGGTGCCGGTTCCGTTTCCAACCGCAGTGCGCCTGCCGGTGCCAGGGGAATTCGCCACACCACAACGGACCATGGGGGAAGGACCTCTTCAAACCGGGGCTGTCGGACCTCCAGCTCACCCGAGACCGGGCGCACCAGCTCCGGCTGCGCAAGACTGTTTTCCGCCAGCGGATGCGGCCCTGTCAATTGCTCATAACGGGCTCCCGGTGCGACCCGCGCTGCGCCGTTCAGCCACACCTCCACCGGAACATTTTCCCCGGTCACATTCACCAACTTCACCACCACCTCACCTCCGGACTCGTCCAGTCCGGCCACGGCGTACAGCGGCTCGGGTTCCAAATAATGCACGTCATGGATGAGTTGATCGTCGAGATAACAGCGAATGCGGGTCCCCTCCAGTTCCACGCGGATGTCGTACCAGCGGCCGGTCTCCACGGAACCGGCCACGGAGGGGCCCAGCGTGGTTTTGACGCCGTTCCGGCATACCTCAATGGCATGACGACTGTTGTTCCAGCCACCGATGTTCCACCAGGTCCAGTTCTGATCGTCCTGCCAGTGGAACAGAATGAGGAAACCTTCCTGGCCGCCGTCCTTGCGCGCCCGGACACGCAACGTGTAATTGGTCCACTGCACGTCGCCCGTGGTGGCCCGGCAATCCGTTTGCAGCGAGGTTTGCCGGAGCAATCCTCCGGTGGTCGTCCATTGGCCGTTGACCAGACGCCACCCGGTGAGGGATGTTCGAAAATCACTTTGGTACAGTGTCTCCGACCCGTGGGTAACCACCAGGTTGGTGAACGAGGCCCGTGTGGCCCATGTGCCCACACCCACGGCACCGCGGATCCCCACCTCGGGATAACGCACATCATGCACAAGCTGATCGTCCAGGTAACAGCGGATGCGGGTCCCCTCCAGCTCGATGCGAAGGTTGTACCATCGATCCGTGGCCACCGAGCCGGGCACCGGCTGTCCCAGCACGCTTTTGCCGCCCTGATCACACAACTCGATGGCGTGTTGGGTATTGTTCCAGCCGCCAATGTTCCACCACGTCCAGTTAGCGTCGTCCTTCCAATGGAACAGGATCAGGAACCCCTCCTGCCCGCCCAGTTTCCGGGCCCGCAGGGTAAGTGTATAATTGGACCATGTGGTCTCGCCGGTAACCGACCGGCAATCCACAATCAGGGCGTCCTGACGATAGACCCCGTTCATGACGGACCATTGGCCCCGGTACACCCGCCATTCGCTCGCGCCCCGGGCGAAGTCGCTGGCATACAGGACGTTGGTCCCCTGCCGCACGGTGACATCCGCGTACTCCACCCGCGTGTTCCAGGAACCCAGCCCAATGGCCCCGCGCGGCGGAATCGTTCCGGGCGGGGCCAGCCCCTGCCAGGACAACACCGCCGGCAACAGCCGGTCGGGCCGGTTCCGGGCAAACATCCGTTGCACATGATAGGACGGAGTCAACACATGGGTGGTGGCATCGAAATAAATCAGGTCCGGGTTCCACGCCTTGTTTTCCAGACGTGCCAACAAGGGCGCATAGGAGGCCATCACCACCACGTCCGAGTTCCGTTCCAGCCCCGTCATGAAAGCAGCCTCCGCCAGCGCTCCCATCAGATTGCCGTTGCCGGCGCCACTGGTCACCGCATATTCACCCACGAAAATCCGTGGACCGTTGCGCGGATAAAAATCGTACTTCCGCGCATTGGCCAGAAAGAACCGGGGTGCATTGTAGTAATGCTCGTCGCTGATCTCCACCGGGCGCGACACGGGCAGTCCACCCCAGTCACAGGCCACCAGTTGGATGTCTGGATAGCGCGCCTTCAGCGCGTCGTAAAAGAGCGCGTACCGTTCGTTGTAAGCGGAGCCGCCGTTTTCATTGCCGATCTGTAAGTATTTCAATCCAAACGGTTCCGGATACCCCAGCGCGGCACGCACGGATCCCCACCGCGACGTCACCGGCCCGTTGGCAAACTCCACCGCATCCAAAGCGTCCTGCACCCAGGCATCCATCTCCGCCATCGGGACCACCTCGCGATGGGACATCCCGCAGTTCACCACAAACAACGGCTCCGCACCCAGATCCCGGCACATCAAGAGGTATTCCAGGAAACCCAGACCATTGGGCGACCAATACCCCCACAGGTTCCATCGGGTCACCCGGTCGGGCGGAGGTCCGATCGTGTCTTTCCAGCGGTATGCGTTCGTCAGCCACTCACCCTCCACCCAACAACCGCCCGGGAACCGCACAAAAGCCGGGTGCAGATCCGCCAAACGCGCCATCAGGTCGTGCCGCAAACCATTGGTGCGGGCATTCCACGTTTGCAGGGGAAACAGGGAAACATAATCGAGCCAGACGGTTCCCGCGCTTGGCAGTGCAAGCACCAGCTGCGCGCGCGGCTCCGTCCGGGACGCCCTCAGTTCCAGCTCGTAATCCCGCCACTCACTTCCCAAACCGTACAAAAGTCCCGAGGCCACGGCGTACCCGCCGGAGGCCGGCTCCAACCGCACCAGCAACGGACCGGTAAACCCGGACGCGGCTCGCAAACGCACCCGCAATACGTAAGTCTCCCCCTCCCGAATGCCCATGCCAAACCAGCCCTCATTGGCCACGCCCACCTCGCCCGACCCGCCCCGGTGCTCCAGGCGCAATGCCCGCTGATTGTTCGTGCTGGAGAATGAGCCCAACGTGATTTCCCACGCCCCCTGCGCCGAGCCACTGGTCACCGGCACCCAATGATTGGTCCAGCCCGGCTCTTCAAAAGAGCGGTTGCGCACCAGCTCCGCATACACACCACCATCCCCTGCGCTGTTGATTTCCTCGAAAAAGATGCCGTACAGACTGCGGGACACCGCGATCCCGGGCTGGTCCACCTGCACCTCCAACCGGGCGCGCGGCGATTGCGCCGAGCCCGGCCAACCACCCGGGCCCAGCAATCCCACCACCAACCACACCCACGCGGTCCGTGCGAGTCGTCCCGGAGAGGCCCGAACCGCACTGCGGAAACGCCCCTCTCCCCCGCAGGAGGCATCCGCACTCGCGACCGTCCCCGTCCCCGAACGGCCACGCCCGGGCCGTGCACCACCCACGAAGTTCACCCTCCTCGATTCCATGACATCACCCTCCTAGCAAAACAGTCCGCCAAACGGTAGCTCGACATCCCGCGCACCCGCAACCCGGATCGCACCCATCGTCCCGGTTCGCGTCCAACCACAGCCCGTTGAATCGCAAGCCCGGCTCGAAATCTTTCCACGCGCCTCGGGGCAAAGTACAACATCTCATCCACACACCGCGGACGCGACGAGCCCGGGAATCCCCAACCACAAACCATTTTCCGACGCGGCGTTCGCGGGCTGATTTCGCGATGCGACGGGCCGTCCCTGGGCCCGAAACTCCCGGCCACCCCGGCAGGCAGGTCCGAAAACCGCCGGGACCTCCCCGCCCGACCAGCAGGGCGGCTTCGCAAACATTTCCATTTGGTACTTGCCGGGGCCTTCTCAAGCGGTTAGCCAAGGTTCAGGCCAATGTAAGATCCAACCCAACCCAGACCACGACCTTCCAGGCTTATGGCACGTCGTCCCCAGGCTCGTCCGGGCGCAGGTCTTCCACGGCGCGAGTTCCTCAAATGGACCACAGCCGGTCTTGCCGCAGCGGGCGCGTTCCCCGGCACGGTCCGCGCGGCGTCTTCCAAAACCATCTCCCAAAGTGCCGTCCGGCGGAGTCGGGCCGGTTGGTCCCTGGTCTACGAAGGCGACACATTGAACCGGGTTGCGTTCCCCATGGGCGGAATCGGCGCGGGCATGATCTGCCTCGAAGGAACCGGCGCCCTTTCCCATGTGTCATTGCGCCATCGTCCCGAGATTTTCCATGAACCTGTCCTGTTCGCCGCGGTCTGCATCCGAAATCCCACCCCGATCGCCCGCGTCCTCGAAGGGCCTGTGCCCGGCTGGAAGAAATTCGGTCGGCCCGGCACGGGGAACGGCGCCGCAGGCACCACTTACGGCCTGCCCCGATTTCGCACCGCCCGGTTCGAGGCGCGCTTTCCCTTCGCGACGGTCCAGCTCAGTGATCCCGACCTGCCCCTGCGCGTGGAAATCACCGGCTGGAGCCCGTTTGAACCGGGCGATGCCGATGCCTCCAGCCTGCCGGTGGCAGCCCTGGAGTACCGCTTTGTCAACCGAACCGGCCGTTCGCTGGATCTGGTGTTCAGCTGGAACGCACGCAATTTCATGGCCGTGGGCCGCAACCCGGCTGCCATCCGGCCCGTACGCGGTGGCTTTCTGTTGGAAGGGTTGGCGCCCAGGGAACGCGGTTGGGAAGCCGGAGCCTTCTCGGCCTGCGTGGACGCTCCGGAGGTGCACGTGAATCACGCATGGTTCCGCGGAGGGTGGTGGGATCCTTTAACCCTCGCCTGGAAGGACATCGCGGAAGGGCGTTGCGTGGACCGGCCGCCGGTGACCGAAGGCGCCCCCGCACCTGGAGCATCCCTTTTTGTGCCGTTTTCCCTGGCCCCTCGTGGAGATCACAAAGTGGTGCTGCGACTGGCCTGGTACGTGGGGCAAACGCAACTGCGATACGGACGCGACCCCGAAGGAGCCCCGCCCCCGGAACCTTATCGTCCCTGGTACGCAGCCCGCTTCCGAAACATCGACGAAGTCACCGACCATTGGCGGGACCATTACGCGGCACTGCGCGAACAGTCCCAACGTTTCAGTGATTGTTTCCACGCCTCCACGCTCCCGGCGGAGGTGCTGGAGGCTGTCGCCGCCAATCTCACCATCCTGAAGTCGCCGACCGTGCTGCGCCAGGACGACGGACGATTCTGGGCGTTTGAAGGTTGTGGAGACGATGCGGGCTGTTGCCACGGCAGCTGCACCCACGTGTGGAACTATGCCCAGGCTGTCGCCCATCTGTTCCCCGCCCTGGAACGGTCCCTCCGCGAGACCGAGTTCGGCCCCTCCCAGGACGAACACGGCCACCAACAGTTCCGCAGCAACCTGCCCATCCGACCCACCGTCCACGACTTCCATGCCGCTGCCGACGGACAGCTCGGCGGCATCCTCAAAGCCTACCGGGAATGGCGGATCAGTGGCGACACCAACTGGCTCCGACAATGGTGGCCCCGCATCCGCCAGTCCCTGGAGTACTGCATCGCCACCTGGGATCCTCACCGCCGCGGCTGGATCGAACGACCGCACCACAACACCTACGACATCGAGTTCTTCGGCCCCGAACCCATGTGCACCAGCATGTACCTCGGAGCTCTCCAGGCAGCCGTGGAAATGGGGCGCGCCCTGGGCGAAGACACCGAACCGTATGAAGAACTCCGGAACCGCGGCCGGCTTCGCATGGAGACCGACCTCTGGAACGGCGAGTATTTCTTCCAGAAAATCGAATGGGATCCGAACACGCCCCTGCCCGGGGCCGATTCCCCCGAAGCGGCGGACCTGATCCGCCGCGAAGGCCCGAAATACCAGTACGGCTCCGGTTGTCTGTCCGATGGCGTTTTGGGCGACTGGCTGACCCGCATGTGCGGAGTCCCGCCCGTGCTGGACGAAACCAAGGTCCGCAGCCATCTCCGGGCCGTCCATCGCTACAATCTGAAACACGACCTCACCGATCATGCCAATCCACAGCGGCCCGCCTATGCCTGCGGGAACGAGGGCGGCCTGTTGCTCTGCACCTGGCCACACGGCGGCATGCCCTCACTGCCCTTTGTGTACTCCAACGAAGTCTGGACCGGTATCGAGTATCAGGTAGCCTCCCACCTGATCCTGCTGGGCGAGCTCGAACGGGGACTTGAAATCGTCCGCACCGCCCGGTCGCGCTACGACGGGCGCGTGCGCAACCCCTTCAACGAATACGAGTGCGGCCACTGGTACGCGCGCGCGCTCTCCAGCTACGGACTGCTGATCGCCTGCAGCGGGGCCCGTTACGACGCTGTGGAACAGGTCCTGTACCTGCGGCCACGCCTCAAAGGTGATTTCCGCTGCTTCCTGGCCACGGCCACCGGCTACGGCCTTGTGGGCATCCGCCGCGGACGGCCCTTCGTGGACGTTCACAGCGGACAAATCAACATTCGCGAGATCCGGCTCGAGACCTGACCCACCCGCCTTTCCCGTGCCCGGCCAATACCCTTCCTGGTCGCGCCGCGGCGGCCAGCCTCAAGGAAACCCCAAACCTTAGCCATCGCCTGAGGTATTGCACCGGCGGGTGAAGATTTTTTGGGTTCGGCGTTGACTATCCTCGCGCGCCGTGCCTCAATGAAGCATGCCGACCGTCACCAAACGCTCGCCCAGGATCCGCTTCGAGTTTGTCGCCGCCCGCAAGCAGTCCACCCTGGGCGGATTGCCCGCCTTGGAAGCGCTGGCCCAGCAGTTTGACCTCTGGCAAAAAATCCGCGCCCTGCCCGGACTGGACCCGCGCACCCGCACCTCCCACGGCTACAGCCCCGAGCTGATCGTGGCCCAACTGATCTACTGCTTCTGCTCGGGCGGGGCCAGCCTCGCCGACGCCGAACGGCTCAACGACGAGCCGCTGGTGCGCCAGTTGGCCCGCGTCAAAAAGTTCGCCGACCAG